>CAJMRV010000031.1 GCA_905215795.1 uncultured bacterium
TCGGTGAGGACCGTGGAGAGCGCGTTACGGATCGTCTTGCGGCGCTGCTGGAAGGCGAGCGCGACGATTTCGCCGAAGCGTTCGAAGTCCACCGGCTCGAGCTCGTCGACGGGGCGCGGGTTCATGCGCACGATCGAGCTCGTGACCTTGGGCGCGGGGACGAAGGCCCCGGGCGGGACGTCGAAGAGCTTGCGCATCACGTAGCGGTACTGGAGCATCACCGAGAGGCGGCCGTAGGTCTTCGTGCCCGGCGCGGCGACCATGCGGTCGACCACTTCGCGCTGGAGCATGAAGTGCTGGTCGATGACGCGGTCGGCGGCCTTCATGAGGGCGAAGAGCAGCGGCGAGGAGATGTTGTAGGGAAGGTTCCCGATGATCCTCAGGCGCTTGCCGGGGAGGACCTCCCTCCAGTCGAGGGTGAGCGCGTCGGCCTCGATGAGCGTGAGCTCCTCGGGCGGAAACTGCGTGCGAAGGAATTCGGCGAGGTCGCGGTCGATCTCGACGGCGGTCTCATGGCCGGCCTCGGCGACGACGTAGCGCGTGAGCGCCGCCTGCCCCGGGCCGATCTCGACGAGGGCGTCGCCCGGCTTGGGGTCGATCCCCCGGACGATGCGCTCGATCCAGTGTTTGTCGTGGAGAAAGTTCTGTCCGAAACGCTTTCGCGCGTGATGACCTTCCAACCATTCATTCTTCACGGTGTGTTTCCTGTCGCGGATTGTTGAAAAAAACAAGGGGAGGACGCCTTGCGCTTCCTCCCCTCGGGATTCTACTCGGTTTCGGGCCGGGTCATGTTACTGACGGGTGACGTCTTTGCGGATGTCGAGGTAGGCCTCGTCGCGCAGACGGCGCTCCCAGTCGAAGGAGGCCTCGGCGAGCTTCTTCTCGCGGATGGCCTGGCGGGCCATGGCGCGCACTCGCTCGGGGCTGCCGTCCTTGTCCACCTGGCGGCCCTCGACGAGGATCAGGTGGTAGCCGAAGGGCGAGCGGACGATCGGGGAGATCTCACCGGGCTTGAGCTTGTTCATGGCCTCCTCGAACTGCGGGACCATGTCGCCGGGTTCGACCCAGCCGAGGTCGCCGCCGCGGGTGGCGGAGCCGTCCACGGAGTTCAGGCGGGCCAGCGTGGCGAAGTCGGCCTTCTTCTCGACCAGGCGGTTGCGGATGTCCTGGAGGCGGCGGAGCACTTCGGCCTCGGGGGTGATGTCGGAGACCGTCATCAGGATGTGGCGCACGTGGGTGCGTTCCACCGGGCCGCCCGAGAGCTTGTGCTGGATGCCGTCGCGCTTGTCGAGGAGCTTGACGACGTGCCAGGCGTTGGAGGTCTTCAAGACGTAGACCGAGCCCTTCTTCGGGTCGGCCTTCACGGCCTTCCAGAATTCGGGGGGCATGCGGGCGGCGTCGAGCCAGCCGAGGTCACCGCCCTGGAGGGCGTCCTCGGCCTTGGAGTTGCTCACGGCGAGGGTGTTGAAGTTGGCGCCCTTCCTCGCTTCATCGGCGAGCTTGTCGGCGATCTTCTCGACCATCGGGCTGTTCTCGGCGTAGTCGACCGGGAGCAGGATGTGGGCGATGTGGTATTCGGTGCCGTCCGAGCCGATCACGCCGGCTTTTTCGGCGAGGTACGCATCGACTTCGCTTTCGGGGATCTGGATCTTGGCGTCGACCTCGCGTTCGCGCAGGCGCTGCGTGGTGAGCTGGTTGCGGATCTCCTCGCGGAAGGCGCTGAAGGCGATCCCGTCCTTGAGGAGGTGTTCGCGCAGCTGCGGGAGCGTGAGCTTGTTCTGGGCGGCGATCTGCTCGATCGTGGCGTTCACGATGCCGTCGTCGATCTGGATGCCCGTCTCGTTGGCGCGCTGGAGGATGACGTGTTCGGAGATGAGGCGGTCGAGCACCTGGCGGCGCAGCTCGCCCATCGGGGGCAGTTCGACGTTCTGGCGGCGCAGGTCCATGGCCACCGTGTGCACGCGGTTCTGGAGCTCGCGTTCGGTGATGGCGTCGTTGTTGACGATCGCCACGATGTGGTCGAGCGCCTGGACGTCCTGGACGGCGTGCGCGGCGGCCGGGGCGGTCTCCACGGGCGCGGCGGCTTGGGTGGCCTGCCCGGCCAGCGGGAGGCCGGCCAGGATGATGGCGATGGTCTTGAGTTTATTCATAGTAGTCGTACTGTCCTATGCGGTCAGGGTAGGCGGTCGCGGATTGGTACCCTGCGATGTTTCTCTTGAGTTCACTCAACGGGCTGGTGCCGAGGCTCCCGAGGCCGTTCAACTCGAGTTGGATGAAGAAGCTGGTTTCCTTTTTGTCCGACGCGGTGTTGTAGCGCTGGGCCACGACGCGCGCCGTCCAGCAGTCGTGCACATATTCTATCCCACCGAGCACTTCGATAGTGTTGTGCTTGTAGAGCGAGTAGTTGTAGCGCAGGAGTGCGTAGAGGCGGTTCGTGAGCGGCCACTGCATCGAGAAGTCGATCTGCTTGATGTGCTCGTCGGTCCACGAATTAGAGGTGTGGTAGTCCTTGCCCGGGTCGTTGTAGCGGTAGAACAACCCGATCGAGCTCGAGGGGCGAGGACGCCAGAGGGCGCCGGCGTTGAACTTCACCAGGCGCTTGTTCTTGGCGGCGTACTGGACCGTCGAGTCGAGCGAGAGGTGGTGCGGCAGATGCGCGGTCATGCTCGCCAGGAGGTCGTTGCGGCCCGTCTTGTAGCTCCGGCCGTTGCCGTCGGCGCGGTTGCGGCGCGTGTAGTAGCGCTGGCCGACGCTCGCGCGCAGGAGTTCAAGCCCGGTGTCCTCGTCGAAGAACTTCGTCGTGAGGATCGTGGAGACCTGGTTGGCTTCGTTGATCGGGTCGTTGTCGGCGAACTCGTTGGTCATGAAGAGCGGCGCGTACGAGAGGTCCGAGAGCGTCGAGTCGAAGAACGGCACGTCGGACTGGTCGCGGTTGGGCGCCCAGGAGTAGTACACGCTCGGTTCGAGGGTCTGGCGCACCTTGTGGTTGAAGAGCGACGTGTGGCGGTCGAAGACGAGGCCGGTGTCGATCGAGAGCGACGGGTACGTGAGGCTCGGACGCTTCTTGTCGAGGTTCGGGTTCCTGTCGAGGTGCTTGAGGTCGTACCAGCTGCCGAGCCAGGAGGCGCGCGGGAAGACGTACCAGCCCGGATGGATGATCGGGTAGCTCGCCGACTGCTGGACGATCAGGCGGTCGCCGTCGATGCGGTCGTCGCTCTTGAAGCGCGCGGCGTCGATGTAGGTGCGGAATTCGAACCCGTTCCAGTTGCCCACGTGGCCGTTCAACTGCAGGTGCGGCTCGCGTTCATAGGGCTTGTAGTAGTCGGCGCCCTTGACGTGCAGGGCCTGGTTCTTCTCGACGGTGAGCGCGCCGTTCCAGTAGGTCGACGTGTACGAGAGGCCGTAGTCCTGCGGGAGGATCGATTCGGAGGTCTCGCGGATGTTCGAGGAGAAGTCGTTGAGGTATTCGTCGTCGGAGACGTGGTTGTAGTCGACCCAGGCGCGGAACGGACCGTGGTCGTAGCTCGACTGCGCGCGCACGCCGTTTCGGTTCGTCTTGGTGACGCGGTCGCGGGCGATGAAGTCGCCCTGGACCTCGGCCTTGAAGTCGTTGTAGAGGAACCGGGTGTCGGTCTGCAGGAGCACGCCGCGCTTGGTCATGACCCTCGGGGTGAGCGTCACGTCGTAGTTCGGGGCGAGGTTGAGGTAGTACGGGACGGCGACGTCCACGCCGCGCGAGGAGCTCATGCCGAAGGTCGGCGTGAGGATGCCCGAGCGGCGCTCGTTGGTGATCGGGAACGAGAACCAGGGCGAGCCGAAGACCGGCACGCCGAGGAAGTGCAGCGAGGCGTTGCGCCCCGTGGCGGTCTTCTCGAACTCGTCGACGTCGAGGGTGTCCATGCGGATGAACCAGGCCTCGTCCTCACGCTTGCAGGTGGTGATCTTCGCGTCCGAGAAGGTGGTCTTGTTCCCGGCGAGGAACTCGATGTTCTTCGCGCAGCCGCGGATGTGGCGGGGGACGAACTCGTACTCGGCGTCGGTCATGGAGCCGGACTGCTCGGTGAGGCGGAAGCGCATCGAGGGGCCGGAGAAGACGGCGCCGTCCATGCTCAGGCGGGCGTTGCCCTCGGCCTCGACCTCGTCGGTCTTCTGCGTGTAGGTGATCTTGTCGCCGCGCAGCACGGCGCCGCCGCGGCGGATCTCGGCGTCGCCGATCAACTCGAGCTTGTCGTCGGGGTTCCCGGCGATCTGGTTGGCGGAGACGAAGCTCACGGAGTCCTTCTGGCTGGGGACGTCGCTCACGGAGAGCTTGGACGTGGGCTCAAGGCTGAGCGGAACGGAGGCGGCGTGAACCGCGCCGGAGGCGATGGTGCCGAGGGCCGCTCCGACCATCAGGCATAAAACTCGGGGGCGCACAAAAAACATGACAAACGGTTGTTGGAATGACAGTCCGGGGACAGACCTATAAAATGACGGGTGACACTTTCAGGATTATAAGACGCGGGCCGTAGGAATTCGCCCCGCGGTCTTGAAAAACGCTTTTTTTCACACGCTTCCGCCTCCCGCACAGGGTCGCGGAGGCGTTGTCA
Organism: uncultured bacterium; assembly: GCA_905215795.1. GTDB lineage: Bacteria > Pseudomonadota > Gammaproteobacteria > Burkholderiales > Burkholderiaceae_F > Sutterella. The sequence continues at coordinate 4,590 of CAJMRV010000031.1, forward strand.
TGCATTTTGGAGTCCCCACGTTCATGGCCACACTCGCACCCTCCCGTGAATTGCAAGCCTGGGTCGAATCCCTTTCGACGACCCGCGACCTCGAACCCGAAAGCCTCGCCGTGGCGAGCGCCGACGCCGGCTTCCGCCGCTACTACAGGGTGGCGGACCGCAAGGGCGGCTCGTACGTCGTGATGGACGCCTCCGAGGACAAGCAGCACGCCTTCGACCAGTTCGTCAAGATCGACGCCATCATGAGGAACGAGGCGGGCCTGCACGCCCCCGAGATCCTCGAGTGCGACGCCGCCTCCCGCTACATGCTCCTCGAGGACCTCGGCCGCGAGACCTTCCTCGACGTGCTCGACGAGAAGAACGCCGCCGCCCTCATGGACAAGGCCACCGACGCGCTCGTCAAGTGGCAGGCCGTGAGCCGCCCCGACGTGCTCCCCGAGTACGACGAGGCGACGCTTCGCCGCGAACTCGAACTGTTCCCGACCTGGTACGTGGAGCGCCACCGCAAGGTCGAGTGGACCGCCCAGCAGCAGCGCTGGTGGCAGATGAGCGTGGACGCGATCCTCGAGAACGTCCTCGCCCAGGAACGCGTGTTCGTGCACCGCGACTTCATGCCCCGCAACCTCATGGTGAGCGACCCGATGCCCGGCGTGCTCGACTTCCAGGACGCCCTCTACGGTCCGGTGAGCTACGACATCGCCTCGCTCCTCAAGGACGCCTTCATCTCCTGGGGCGAACCGTTCGTGATCGACATCACCGTGCGCTACTGGGAGAAGGCCAGGAAGGCCGGCATCCCCGTTCCGCAGGACTTCGGCGTCTTCTACCGCGACATCGACTTCATGGGCGTTCAGCGCCACCTGAAGGTGCTCGGCATCTTCGCGCGCCTCAACTACCGCGACGACAAGCCGCGCTACCTTGAGGACACGCCGCGCTTCGTCGAGTACGTCAAGAAGACCGCCTCGCGCTACCGTCCCCTTTCGCCGCTCGCCCGCCTCATGAACGAGCTCGACGGCACCACCGTCAAGGTCGGGTACACCTTCTGATGCGCGCCCTCGTCCTCGCCGCGGGCGAAGGCCGCCGCCTGCGCCCGCTCACCTCGTTCATGCCCAAGCCGCTCGTCCCCGTCGGGGGCGTGCCGCTCATCGTCCGCCAGATCCGCGCCCTCGCGAAGGCCGGCGTCGACGAGGTCGTCGTCAACACGGCCTACGGCTCGAGGATCCTCGAGGCGCTCCTCGGCGACGGGTCCGACCTCGGCGTGAAGATCCGCTACTCGCGCGAAGGCATCGTCAAGGAGGACGCCCTGGAGACCCTGGGCGGCGTCGTCAAGGCGCTCCCGCTCCTCGAAGAACCCGGCGAGGAGGCCTTCATCGTCGTGGCCGCGGACATCGCCACGGACTACGACTACGCGCGGCTCGTCGAGGCCGCCCGCAATCTTCGCGCGGACGGTCCGAGGGCGCACCTCGTCCTCGTTGAGAACCCCGTCTACCATCCGGAGGGCGACTTCGCCCTCGACGCCGACGGTCGCATCAGCACGTCGGGCGGTGAAAAGAAGACCTTCTCGAGCCTCGGAGCCTACCGCTACGACCTCTTCGAGGGGCTCGAGCCCGAACGGGCCAAGCTCTTCCCGTGGCTGCTCGGCGCGGCCGGCCCCCGCGGGATCTCGGGCGAGGTGCATCAGGGCTGGTGGGCCAACGTGGGCGATCCCAACCAGTGGCTCGCCGCCTGCCGCCGATGCGGGGAGGCCGGGTGCTGAAGATCGGACCCCATGAAATCGCGGTCCCCGTCGCCGTCGCACCGATGGCCGGGATGACCGACATGCCCTTCCGGGAGATCTGCCGGGAGATGGGAGCGGGCTACGCCGTCGGTGAGATGACGGCGAGCAAGGCCGAGCTCCGCGACACCAAGAAGAGTCAGACACGCTGGGCCTGCGAGGGCGAGAGCGGCCTCAAGGTCGTCCAGCTCCTCGGGGCGGACCCCGCCATGATGGCCGACGCCGCACGCTACGCCGCCGATTCGGGCGCCGACGTGGTCGACATCAACATGGGGTGCCCCGCCAAGAAGGTCCTGCAGGCCGCCTGCGGGAGCGCGCTGATGCGCGACGAGGCGCTCGTCGCCAGGATCCTCGAGGCGGTCACCGCCGCGAGTCCCGTCCCCGTCACGCTCAAGATCCGCACCGGCTGGGACGAGGAACACAAGAACGCCGTCGAGATCGCCCGGATCGCCGAGGCGGCCGGGATCGCGCTCCTGACGGTGCACGGCCGGACGCGCGAACAGCGCTTCACGGGCCATGCCGAATATGAAACCATCGCCCGGGTGAAGGCCGCGGTCTCCATTCCGGTGATCGCCAACGGCGACATCGATTCCGGCGCCAAGGCGAAGGCCGTCCTCGAAGCCACCGGCTGCGACGGCGTCATGATCGGACGCGCCTCCTACGGGAATCCGTGGATTTTCTCTGAAGCGGCCTTCGCTTTGGGGTATCGTGATTACTTCGAGGCGCCGTGCCTCGCCGAAAGGGAGCGCGTGGTCCTCGAGCATCTCGACCGCCACGTGGACTTCTACGGCGAATCCGAACTCAGACAGTTCAGGAAGCACCTGCGCCACTACCTCGCCCCGGTCCCGGGCAGCGGGGAGTTTCTGGAATCCGCGCTCCGGGCCGTCGGCTACGGAGCCCTGCGCACAGCCATCGAGGAATGGTTCGCGCGGATCAAGAGGGAGGAAAACCGGTGACGAAGAACGACGTCACGGCCGGCGAGTCCCGGCCGAAGACGACCGAGGTGAACCTGGAGGACGCCATCTTCCGCAAGCTCGACAGTTATTTCGAGCACCTCGAGGGCGAGGACCCCATGCCCCTGTACGAACTCGTCAGGGACTCGGTCGAACGCGCGCTGCTCGCCTACGCCATGGACCGGTGCGGCGGAAAGCAGCTCAGGGCCGCCAAATTGCTCGGCCTGAACCGAAACACGATCCACAAGAAGCTCGTCATGCACGGCCTGATCGGCCGTCCCGACGACCCGCCCGGACTCCGAGACGAGGAGCCCTGGCAGACCATGGTCAGAATGAACAAAAGGAGAAAAGGGTGAAAGAGTTCAAACTCAACCGCCGCCGCCTCATCGGGGCGGGCGCGCTGATGCTCGGCGCGTCCTCGCTTCCCGCCTGGGCCGAACTTCACATCGCCATCACGGGCGTGGGCACGAACCAGTTCCCGATCGCCGTGAAGCCCTTCATCGGCGCCGACGCCCCCAAGACGAACGTCACCGAGATCATCTCGCGCGACCTCGAACGCACGGGCGCCTTCCGATTGATTCCCGCAGGGGAACCCGAGCCCATTGAAACGCTCCAGCAGCCCGCCGACCTCAAGGCGCTCGCCGACAAGGGCGCCAACGCCGTCGTCGTGGGCGCCGTGACGCCGCTTCCCGACGGCCGCTGGGACGTGCGCTACTTCCTGCACGACGCCACCTCGGGCGAGCTGCTTGACTCCGTCGAGATCAAGGAGACCGAGGCCGGCATGGCTTCGGCCGCCCACCGCATCGCCGACCGGATCTATTCGCACCTGACGGGCGAGGGTCCGCTCTTCAATTCGCACCTCGTCTACGTGGCCCATCCGGAGCCCCGCGTCTTCCAGCTCGTGATCGCGGACTCCGACGGCGACAACCGCAGGATCGCGTTCCAGTCCAACGAACCGATCATCTCGCCCGTGTTCAGCCCGGACGGCAGCCAGGTCGCCTACGTGAGCTTCGAGAACCAGAAGCCGATCGTCTACGTGCAGACCCTGAGGACGGGGCACCGCGTCGCCGTGGCCCGCTTCGAGGGGAACAACTCCGCACCCGCCTTCAGCCCGGACGGGCGCTGGCTCGCCGTGGCCCTGAGCCGTGGCGGCCGCACCCAGATCTGGACGATGGCCGTGGACGGCTCGCAGGTGCGCCGCTTCTCGAACAGCTACGCGATCGACACCGAACCCGCGTTCTCGCACGACGGCAAGTACATCTACTTCACGAGCGACCGCGGCGGCACGCCGCAGATCTACCGCCAGCCCGTGGCGGGCGGCTCCGCCGAGCGTGTCACGTTCGGCTCGCCCTATGCGGTGAGCCCGGACCTGAGCCCGGACGGCCGCTACCTCGCCTTCGTGAGCAGGAACAACGGCAAGTTCCAGGCCTCGGTCATGAACCTTGAGACGGGCGAAGTGATCCCCGTCTCGACGACCGACCGCGACGAGAGCCCCTCGTTCAGCCCGAACTCCCGCTTCATCGTCTTCGCCACCGAGGAGAACCACCGCGGCGTGCTCGCCATGGCCTCGGTCGACGGACGCATGGCCGCCAGGATCGACGGCAAGGGCGACATCAGGGAACCCCAGTGGGGCCCGATGAACGACTGACGTCCTCAAAACCCCTTTCCCACGGCGGTCCGCCCAAGGGCGGGCCGTCCTGCATCAACAACACAAACCCGTCCCGAACGGGGCCTTTGAAGAAGGCCGGTCCGGGACCATCCATCTGGAGAAAACATGATCAATTGGAAGACTTGGGCCGGCGCCCTTTCCGTGGCCGCGATGCTCGCGGGCTGCTCTTCGGTTTCGCTCGACGAGAACGCCAAGGACGGCTCGCTCCTGGGCTCCCAGGGCCAGGCCGCGACGCAGGGCGTCGAAGGCCAGGGTTCCGCCGCCACCGACCCGTTCCTCGATCCCAACAACCCGCTCTCCGAGCAGGCCATCTACTTCGGCTTCGACCAGTACGACGTCCCGGCCAAGTACTTCCCGGTCGTCGAGGCCCACGCCCGCTGGCTGATCGCCCACCCGAACGTGCGCGTCGTCATCCAGGGCAACACTGACGAACGCGGCGGCCGCGAGTACAACCTCGCCCTCGGCCAGAAGCGCTCCGAGGCCGTCAAGCAGCGCCTGCAGCTCCTCGGCGTGCCGAGCAGCTCGATCGAGGCCGTCTCCTTCGGTGAGGAGAAGCCCCAGGCCCTCGGTCACGATGAAGAAAGCTGGGCCCAGAACCGCCGCGCCGACATCGTTTATCCGAACGGCCACAACTGATCGATGTGACCCGAACGGGGCCTCTTCAACGACGGGGCCCCGTCCGCACGTCCCTCCCATGAACCACCACTTGCAAAGGAAGAGAGCATGAAAGCATGGCAGATCATCGGATGCGTTGGCATCGCCGGCGTCATGGCGAGCTCCCAGGCATGGGCCTTCGCCGACGACGACGCCCGCCGCGCCATCCTCGAACTGCGTGAACAGGTGAGGACGCTCAACCAGCAGATGGACGTCCAGCGCCAGGCGCAGCTCACGCTCGCCGGAAGCATCACGCGCCTTGAAGAGCAGAACCGCATGCTCACGGGCCGTCTCGAAGAACTCGGCAACCGGCTCGACAACCAGAAGAAGTCCGGCCAGGGCCTCGACGAACGCCTGCGCGCGCTCGAACCCTCGGTCGTCAACGTCAACGGCGAGAGCTTCGTCGCCAAACCCGAGGAACGCGAACTCGCCGAGAAGGCGCTCGAGCCCCTGCGCGCCCAGCGCTACAAGGAGGCCCGCGCCGCGATCGCCGAGTTCCTGAAGCGCTACCCCGATTCGGGCTACGCCCCTGAACTCGCCTACTGGAACGGCGTCGCCTCGTTCGCCGCCGGCAACTACCGCACCTCGATCAACGATCAAAACGACATGATCCGCCGCTTCCCCAACGGCAAGCGCGTTCCCGAGGCGATGCTCTCGGTGGCCGCCAGCCAGGCCGCCCTCGGCAACAAGAAGGCCGCCGTCGCGACGCTCCAGAAGGTGCAGAAGCGCTTCCCCGACACCGAGGCCGCCAAGCAGGCCGCGGAACGGGTAAAAGTCTTAACGAAACGTATCTGATTGACAACGTCTAACACAAATAGCGATACAATCAGGAAATCCTATCGTTGGGCCTCAACGGGGACGGCGTGTTCTATTTGCCGTTAAAATGGCATTTTTAATGGGCACGTATTCGATCCGTCCGTGGCGACCCATCGAAAAAACAATTCACTCGGTTGTGCTCTGATAACCAAAGAAGGAAGTTATGTCTGTCTGCAAGCCTGTGCGCCGTACAAACACTACTATCGACACGAAATTGCGTGGCGTCGACGTTTTACGCAATCCCTTAATCAACCGCGGTTCCGTCTTCACCGAAGAACAGCGCGACAAGTTCGGCCTGCGCGGCCTTCTTCCCCCGACGGTCTCCACGGCCGACGAGCAGGAGTCCCGCATGCGCAAGATCCTCGACCGCTGCCAGAACCCGCTCGACAAGTACCTCGTGCTCGATGGCATCCAGGCGCATGACGAGAACCTCTTCTTCCGTCTGCTCGTCGACTACATCGACGAACTCATGCCGGTCGTCTACACGCCGACCGTCGGCGAGGTCTGCCAGAAGTACAGCCACCTCTTCCGCTACGCCCGCGGCGCCTTCATCTCCATCAAGGACAAGGGCCACGTGCGCGAGATCATCGACAACATGCCCAACGAGGAAGTCGACGTGATCGTCGTCACCGACGGCCAGCGCATCCTCGGCCTGGGCGACCTGGGCCTCAACGGCATGGGCATCCCCTGCGGCAAGCTCTCGCTTTACACGGCCTGCGCCGGCATCGACCCGGCCAAGACGCTCCCCGTGACGATCGACGTCGGCACGAACAACGAGGAATACCTCGCCGATCCGCTCTACATGGGCCTGCACCAGAAGCGCGTGACCGGTCCCGAATACGACGAGCTCATCGAAGAGTTCGTCCAGGAAGCCCGCCGCCGCTGGCCGGGCGTCCTCATCCAGTTCGAGGACTTCGGCAACCACAACGCCTTCAAGCTCCTGAAGCACTACCAGGAAAAGATCCTCTGCTTCAACGACGACATCCAGGGCACCGCCTCCGTCGCGCTCGCCGGCCTGTTCTCGGCCCTGCGCGTCAAGGGTGAGAAGCTCGCCGACCAGCGCTTCCTCTTCCTGGGCGCCGGCGAAGCCGCCACCGGCATGGCCATGCTCATCGTGGACGCCCTCGTCGAGGAAGGCATGGACCGCGAAGAAGCGCTCAAGCACTGCGCCCTCTTCGACTCCAAGGGCCTCGTGACGAAGAACCGTCCGGAACCGCTCACCCCGGTCAAGATGCCCTTCGCCCACGACCTCCCGGTCTGCAAGAGCTTCGTCGAGGCCGTCCGCGGCTTCAAGCCCACCGGCATCATCGGTGCGGCCGCCCAGCCCAAGACCTTCGACAAGGAAGTCCTCGGCGCCATGGCCGAACTCAATGAACGTCCGATCGTGTTCGCCCTGTCGAACCCGACGAGCCGCGCCGAATGCACGGCCGAGGAAGCCTACTGCTTCACCGAAGGCCGCGCCCTCTTCGCCTCCGGCTCCCCGTTTGACCCGGTCGACTGCCACGGCAAGCACTTCGTGCCGCGCCAGGGCAACAACTGCTACGTCTTCCCGGGCCTCGGCCTCGGCGGCGTCTTCGCCGGCGCCAAGTGGATGCCCGACGGCATGTTCCTCGCCGCCGCCCGCACGCTCGCCTCGATGGTTACCGAAGAAGACCTCGCCCAGGGTTCGCTCTACCCGAGCCTCGAACGCGTCCGTGAAGCCAGCAAGCTGATCGGCGTGGCCGTTGCGAAGTACGCCTTCGACCATGACCTGGCCACCGTGTGCAAGCCCGACGATCTCGAGAAGGCCGTCGAGGAGTTCATGTACAAGCCGATGTGATTTCCCCGTGAAATCATGAATCCCGCGTGATTCACGAGCCTCCGCGGCGGACCATCCTCTAGAATGGTTCGTGGCGGAGGCTCTTTTCGTATAGACTTCCGTCTCCGGCCGCCGCGTGCGGCACGCCCTTTCCCCAAAAATTCCCGAACCCGTCCTCCGAGGATCCGAACCCCCAATGCTCGAAACCGTACAGCGCACACTCGACCAGCCCGAACTCCACGAGGAGGTCTACGCCCGTCTGTACGGGGAGCCCGTCAAGGAGATCCCCGAGGGGCTCTACATCCCGCCCGAGGCGCTGAAGGTCTTCCTCGAGTCCTTCGAGGGACCGCTCGACCTGCTGCTCTACCTCATCCGCAAGCAGAAGTTCGACGTGCTCGACATTCCGATGGCCGAGCTCACGGACCAGTACATGGAGTACGTCGAGCTGATCCGCAGCAGCAACCTCGAACTCGCCGCGGCCTACCTCGTCATGAGCGCCACGCTCATGCAGATCAAGAGCCGGCTCCTCCTGCCCAAGCCCCCCGCCGAGGACGGCGAGGAGCCCGAGGACCCGAGGGCCGAACTCATGCGGCGCCTGCTCGAGTACGAGAAGATGCGCGACGCCGCCCGCCGCATCGAGGACCTGCCCAGGGTCGGGCGCGACTTCTGGACGGCCGCCTCCGAGCCCTTCGAGCCGGACCGTTCCTTCCCTGACCTCACGCCCGAGGAGCTCGCGCTCGCCTGGGGGGCGTTGATCGCCGAGATGAAGCTCTCGAACGCGCACAAGGTGCGCCGTGAGACTCTCTCGATCCGCGAGCACATGAGCGCCCTGATCAAGCGGCTCTCCTCCGGCACTACCGTCCTCTTCTCGGAACTCGTCCGCGAGTGCGACGGCGACCGCTCCAAGGTGACCGCCTGGTTCATCGCCATGCTCGAGCTCGCCAAGGACGGCCTGGCGACGATCTCGCAGGCCGCGCCCTACGCGGAGATCTACATCGAGGGGACCGCTGCCTCCGCGGAGGACGAGGGCCCGAACTACTCGCTCGACTTCGGGGGCTGATCCCCGGACGCAGGGGCGCGGAGCACGCACGAAAAACAAGAAGGTCCACGGGATTGGTTCCCGTGGACCTTCTTCATTGTGCGCTGGGCATGCGCAGTATCTAAAGGGTGAAAGTCCCGAAGGGCG
>CAJMRV010000032.1 GCA_905215795.1 uncultured bacterium
GGTTGGTGGTGTGAGAGGGGAGGAGCACCGAGAGTGCTCCCCTCTACTCGATTTTTCATGCGTTGGGGTTCATTCGCCGGACTTCGCCTTCGGGGCGATCCCCAGGATCTCGGCGAGCGCCCGTGGAGGCGTGCCGCTCGAGCGTCCGTTCACCTCGACCGTGCGGGGCGTCCAGCGTATGGTCCCCTCGAAAAGGCCCTTCTTCTCGATGAAGCCCGCCTCCCTGAGGAGCGAGGCCACTTCCGAGGCGTCGCAGGGCAGGACGCTTTCCGCGCAGCCCGCCTCGGTGCGCGTGGCGAAGGTCTTCGGGTCGATCCGGCAGAAGGCGCGGCCCGTGGAGGCCGTCCCGTCGATCTCGGCGACGTCGCCCCGGCAGTCCGTGACGTGTCCGTCGTTGGTGACGACGAGGTCGGCCTGCGGAATCGCTTTGAGCGGCCGGAACCAGTCGTCCGGATGGACGGCCGCCCCGGTGGGGATCTCGGCGTAGGTTTCGAGGAGCTGGTGCGGACTCACGCTCCAGGAGCCCTTGAGGACTGCTTCGTCGAAGGTCTTCACTCCGTTGACGACGAGCTTCTTCGCTGAGAGCGTGGAGGCCACGTCGGTCCTCGGACCGGTGGCGTCGATGATGCGGTTGAAGTGGCGGACCTCCCCGGCGCGGATGTCGACCATGCGGTCGGCGACGTGCAGGCCGTCGAGCGAGACGTTGAGTTCGTCGAGGGTGCGCTCGAGCCGGAGACGTTTGAAGGCCACGGAGAGCTTGTCGTTTTCAAAGGAGAAGTCCGAGAGGACGTCGTTGACGGAGGCGGGCAGGCCGGAGGCCTTGTCGATGGCGGCCCTCAGGCCGAGTCCCTTCCAGGCGAGGCGGAAGCCCCTTCCTTCGACGTCGAGCGCCGGGAAGACCCAGGCCACCTCGTAGGTGCCCGAGAAGATGCCCGTCTCGACTTCGAAGCGGTCCCGGAGCAGTGCGCCGCCCGGGGTCGAGGGGGAGTTCCTCAGTTCGATCCGGGTGGTCGGGCCGAACCAGGCCTTCCCCTCCCAACTCGCGATGAGTTCGCCCCCGGCGTAGAGGTCCAGGGCGAGCGGTCGCGAGAAGATCCCGCGGCCTCCGAGCCGGGTCTCGACGTGCGCGTTGAAGCGCTTGAGGCCGGCGAAGTCCATGCGCAGGATCGGGTTGAGGTAGGCGGGCAGGTTCGTGACGTGTTCCTCGAGGAGGCGGTTCTCCTGGACGAGGAGTCCGCCCACGGCGACGCAGAGGATGATCACGCCCGCCGCGGTCGCGCCCGTGGCGAGGACGGGCGAAGTCTTTCGGGCCATCCGAGAAAAGCCTCCCAGTGGGTGAGTGATGCTCGCCCCCGTCGCCGGAAGCCTTCGTGTTCCGCGTTTCCGGGGGCCTCGAATCATGTTAACAACTCCAAACCGAAAATGTCAGGCGGGGGAATCCCGTCCGGTGGACCGCTCTGCGTGGATGCCGGGGCTCCTCCTTCCTTGAGGGGTGGCGGAGCCCTTGAAAAACAGGGGTTCCGCACAAATATTGTGTTTCATCAGGAGCTTGCCTCCGCATGGCGCCCGGGTGCCTGACATGCTTTGTAGCAATTCCCGGGTTGAAAAAAGCCTTCCGAGGACCCATATGTGTATTAAAGGGTCCCCGGGAAACGGGGGCCGCACCGGCGCCGCACGAGCGGACCGGAGCAAAGGAGAAACACACATGAGACAAGACAAACTGACGACGAAATTCCAGGAGGCCCTCCAGGAGGCCCAGACGCTCGCGTTGGCGCATGACAACGCCTACATCGAGCCCGTGCACCTGGTCCTCGCCGCCATCGGGGACGAACAGGGCGTGTGCCGCTCGATCCTCGAGCGCGCGGGCGTGAACGTCGGGCGCATGAAGCGCGACCTCGGCGAAGCCATCGAACGCCTGCCCAAGGTGAGCGGCACCGGCGGCGAGGTGCAGGTCTCCCGCGACCTCGTCAACCTGCTCAACCTCACCGAGAAGGAGTCGATCAAGCGCGGCGACGAGTACATCTCCACCGAGATGATCCTCCCGGCACTGGCCGACGACAAGAGCGAGGCGGGCCGCATCGCCCGCGACTGCGGACTCGACCGTTCCACGATCGAGAAGACGATCCAGGCCGTGCGCGGTTCCTCGACCGCCGACAGCCCCGACAGCGAAAGCCAGCTCGAGGCGATCAAGAAGTACACGGTCGACCTGACCGAACGCGCCCGCCAGGGCAAGCTCGACCCGGTGATCGGCCGTGACGACGAGATCCGCCGCACGATGCAGATCCTGCAGCGCCGCACGAAGAACAACCCCGTCCTGATCGGTGAACCGGGCGTGGGCAAGACCGCCGTCGTGGAGGGACTCGCCCAGCGCATCGTCAACAACGAAGTGCCCGACACCCTGCGCGGCAAGCGCGTGCTTTCGCTCGACATGGCCGGCCTGATCGCCGGCGCGAAGTTCCGCGGCGAGTTCGAGGAACGCCTGAAGAAGCTCCTCAAGGAGATCACCGACCAGAACGGACGGATCATCCTCTTCATCGACGAGATCCACACCATGGTGGGCGCCGGCAAGACCGAGGGCTCCATGGACGCGGGCAACATGCTCAAGCCCGCCCTCTCCAGGGGCGAGCTCCACGTGATCGGCGCGACGACCCTCGACGAGTACAGGAAGTACATCGAGAAGGACGCCGCCCTTGAACGCCGCTTCCAGAAGGTCCTCGTAGACGAGCCCTCCGTGGAGGACACGATTGCGATCCTGCGCGGCCTCAAGGAACGCTATGAACTCCATCACGGCGTCGAGATCACCGACCCGGCCATCGTCGCCGCGGCCGAGCTCTCGCACCGCTACATCACGGACCGCTTCCTCCCCGACAAGGCCATCGACCTCGTCGACGAGGCGGCCGCCCGCGTGAAGATGGAGATCGACAGCAAGCCCGAGGCCCTCGACAAGCTCGACCGCCGTCTGATCCAGCTCAAGATCGAACGCGAGGCGATGAAGAAGGAGACCGACGAGGCCTCCAAGAAGCGCCTGGCCACGCTCGAGGAGGAGATTGAAAAGCTCACCCGCGAGTACGCCGACCTCGAGGAGGTCTGGAAGCGTGAGAAGTCCGAGGCGCTCGGTGCCAAGAGCGTGCGCGACGAAATGGACAAGGTGCGCCGCCAGATGGACGAGTACCGCCGTTCGGCCCAGTACGACAAGCTCGCCGAACTCCAGTACGCCGTGCTCCCGAAGCTCGAGGAACGCCTGAAGAAGGCCGAGGCCGCCGAGACCGAGGGCTCCCGCCCGACGCTCCTTCGCACCGCGGTGGGATCCGAAGAGATCGCCGAGGTGGTCTCCCGTGCGACCGGCATCCCCGTCTCGAAGATGATGGAGGGTGAACGCCAGAAGCTCCTCCACATCGGGGAGGCGCTCGAGAAGCGCGTCGTCGGTCAGGACGAAGCCGTCAAGCGCGTCGCCGAGACGATCCTGCGCTCCCGCGCCGGCCTCTCGGACCCGAACCGTCCGTACGGCAGCTTCCTCTTCCTCGGCCCGACGGGCGTCGGCAAGACCGAGCTCACCAAGGCCCTGGCGGAGTTCCTCTTCGACAGCGAGGACGCCATGGTCCGCATCGACATGAGCGAGTTCATGGAGAAGCACTCCGTGGCACGCCTGATCGGTGCGCCTCCGGGATACGTGGGCTATGAAGAGGGCGGCTACCTCACGGAGGCCGTCCGCCGCAAGCCCTACTCGGTGATTCTCCTCGACGAGGTGGAGAAGGCCCATCCGGACGTCTTCAACGTGCTCCTGCAGGTCCTCGACGACGGCCGCATGACCGACGGTCAGGGCCGCACGGTGGACTTCAAGAACACGGTGATCGTCATGACGAGCAACCTCGGCGCCGACGAGATCCAGTCCATGATCGGCGAGCCCCAGGACAAGGTGGCCGCGGCCGTCATGGAGGAGGTCAAGCAGCACTTCCGTCCCGAGTTCGTCAACCGCATCGACGAGATCGTGGTCTTCAACGCCCTCGGACGCGATGCGATCCGCTCGATCGCCCGCATCCAGGTCGACCGCCTCGCCGAGCGCGTCCTCGCCCAGGGGATCGAGCTCAAGGTCACGGACCGCGCCCTCGACGAGATCGCCAAGGTGGGCTTCGACCCGCACTTCGGCGCCCGTCCGCTCAAGCGCGCCGTTCAGGACCACGTCGAGAACGCCCTCGCGAGGATCCTCCTCAAGGGCAAGGCCGCCCCGGGCGACCTCGTCACCGTCGACGAAAAGGACGGGGCCTTCACCTTCGACGTTGCGAAGGGAGGCGCCTCCGACTGATCAACGTGATCGGAAGGACGGTCCCGCAAACACGAGCCGCGGGGCCGTCCCTCCGGGGTCATTCACAACGCGTCATCAACGAAAAATGGTGGAGCCCATTCGGGTTCCACCATTTTTTTCGGACCTTCAACGGGTCCGTCCGTTCATCCGCGCGGCGGGGCTTCCGGTCCCCGCCGATGCGCGGCCTGCTCAGTGCTCGTGGCAGGCTTCCTCGATCTTGTCCTCGCAGGCCTTGTCGAGCCAGAAGCGCCCGAGGGCCTCGTCCTTCGGGGCCCCGTCGCCGTGGGTGTAGGCCTTGCCGAGGGCGAAGGCGGCGAGAGGGAAGCCGCGGTTGGCCGAGATCGTCATCAGTTCGAGCGAGCGCTGGGCGTTCTTCTCGACGATGCGGCCCTTGCCGTAGATGCAGGCGAGTTCGTAGGTGGCCTCGGCCACGCCCTTGGCGCTCGCATCTTCGAGGAGTTCGAGTCCGCGCTTGACGGCGTCGGGTTCGGGCTTGCCGCGGAGCATCAGCGCACCGAGGTGGTAGGAGGCGAGCGGGGAGTCGAGTGCCGCGGCCTTTTCGTACCAGAGGCGCGCCGTGGCGGCCTCGTCCATGCGTTCGTAGAGTTCGCCCACGTCGATCATCGACTGGACGTCGCCGTCCTGGGCGGCCTTGAGGAGCGCGGCGGGCACTTCGAAGTGCTCGGCCGCCGTCTGTTCGGTGTCCTTCGTCTCGAAGGGCATTTCAAGACCCAGGCCGACGCCCGAGAACCAGTTGCCGCCGGAGCCGCCTCCGATGCCCACGCCGATCTTGGGGGTGAGCGAGGTGCCGCAGCCTGCGAGCAGTCCGAGTGTGGCGAGGAGGACCGCGATGTTCGCGGCGCGTTTGAATCTGGGTGTCTTCTTTTGCATGGCCTTGGGTCCGGAAGAAAAGGGGATGGGGTCGGAAAAAAGTCAAAAGACGTGTTCGGAGAAAGCTTCGAGCACGTCTTTTTCTTGTCTTTTATTCTAAGAGAATCAGGCGCTTTTGCCCAATTGTTTTTACTTATCACGGACGGGAACTTTTTAGACAAAAGGGATTGAAACCCGCTCGGCACTAGGGTTTCCCCGTATTCATATTTTCAAGGGACCCTCTCCGGGGGCGGAGGTGCTTAAGCCTCGTGAAACACTATTTTGCGAGAATGTAGACGCGTCCGGAGCCGTGCGTTCCGGATGGTGAAACAAAGACCTCAAGAACATCCGAAATATTGGAGACCACCATCGTGACCAAGTTCATTTCCGCACTGGCGGCGGGCCTCGTCGGCCTGACCGCTCTGAGCGCCCCGGCCTTCGCCGCCGACGAGGGCGACCTCGTCGAGGCCCTGCCCGTGTGCAACGCGTCCTTCTTCAAGGCCGTCGCCCAGAACAAGCAGATCCCCGAGGCCCTCAAGGTCCGCGACGGGGATATGGCCTACTTCAAGATCAAGAACCATCCCCTCGACGTGATCAAGTTCGACCGTCCCATCAAGCAGCACGGCCTGACGATCACGGGCGCGATCTTCAACGACGAGATCGTCCGCTACTTCGGCATGCCCGACATGCACTCGCATTTCTGGGGCCTCACCGTCAAGGAGAACTTCGAGACCACGCTCACCAAGCTCAAGAAGGACTGGGCCGACCTCGACATGAACCATCACCGCGCCAACCTCCAGATCATGAGCCGCAAGAACGGCGATGCGGAGTGGAAGCCCTTCAACCGTCCTGAGGAACGCGCCGTGCCCGAATTCGGGGTCAGCGAGAAGTTCTTCGGCGTCACGCCCTACGGCGACGAGACGGTGATCTTCTGCACGATGCAGAGCGCCGGCGGTCCCGAGAACGCCATCCTCAAGGACACGCGTCCCGACCTGCTCCATGGCGAACAGCACGTCTCCGTGACGGTCCCGCTTGACGACCGCAACCGTCCGCACGTCGACGTCGACGGCAAGAACATCGAAACCGGTGAAGTCAACGCCCCCGAGGAGGAGAAGGCCGCCGCCAAGGCAGCTGAAGCCGCCGCGGGCGCCAAGAAGTAATCCCGGCCGCGAACCGTCTTCCCCGCAAGGGGAAGGAGGGGGCGCCCCCTTCTTTTTTGGATGTGGAAACGCCCGCGGTGTTGCTCCGCGGGCGTGTTCAGGGGTGTCGGTCGGAAGGCGCTCAGCGGCTCTTCGCGACGATGGCCGAGACTTCGTCGAAGGTGGCCTTCATCTTTTCGCTCGGCGCCTTGTCAAGGAGGCTTCCGATGACGATCGCGATCGTGGCGAAGATGAAGCCCGGGACGATCTCGTAGAGGCCGAACCAGCCGAAGTGGTTCCAGATGAGCACCGTGGCGGCGCCCACGACCATGCCGGCCAATGCGCCGTTACGGGTCATGCGCCTCCACCAGAGCGAGAGGATCACCACGGGGCCGAAGGCGGCGCCGAAGCCCGCCCACGCATAGGAGACGAGGCTCAGCACGAGGCTGTCGGGGTTGCGGGCGATCCAAACGGCGACGGCGGCGATGATGAGCACCATCGAACGGCCGATCCAGACGAGCTCCTTCTGCTGGGCCTTGGGCCTCAGGAAGTGGCGGTAGAAGTCCTCGGTGAGCGTGGAGGAGCACACGAGCAGCTGGCACGAGAGCGTGGACATCACGGCGGCGAGGATGGCCGACATCAGCACGCCGGCGATCCACGGGTTGAAGAGCAGGCTCGAGAGCACGATGAAGACGCGTTCGTGGTTCTGCTGGACGAGGCCCGCGACTTCGGGGTGTCCCGCGAAGTAGGCCGCGCCGAAGAAGCCCACGCCGATGGCGCCGGCGAGGCAGAAGATCATCCAGAGGGTGCCCACGCGGCGGGCGTTCGGAATCACCTTGATGCTCTTGGCGGCCATGAAGCGCACGAGGATGTGGGGCTGGCCGAAGTAGCCGAAGCCCCAGGCGAGCAGGCTGATGATCCCGACGAAGCTCTGTCCGGAGAGGATGTCGAGCATCTTCGGGTCGATCTGGGCCACCTTGGCGGTGGCGGCCTGGAAGCCGCCGAGGTCCATCATGACGGCCACCGGGGTGACGACGAGCGCCACGCACATCAGGGCCGCCTGGATCGTGTCGGTCCAGGAGACGGCGAGGAAGCCGCCGACGAACACGTAGACGATCGTCGCGACGGCGCCCACCACGAGGGCGGTGTGGTAGTCCATGCCGAAGGTGTTCTCGAAGAGGCGCGCACCCGCCACCACGCCCGAGGCGCAGTAGATCGTGAAGAAGATCAGGATGACGACGGCGGCGATGATCCTGAGGATGTTGGCCTTGTCCTCGAAGCGGTGCGAGAAGTAGTCCGGGAGCGTGAGCGCGTTGTGGGTGCGCTCCGTGAACACCCTGAGGCGTCCGGCGACGATGCACCAGTTGATGTAGGCCCCGAGCGTGAGGCCGAAGGCGATCCACACGCCGGAGATGCCGGCCAGGTAGACCGCGCCGGGCAGCCCCATGAGGAGCCAGCCGCTCATGTCCGAGGCGCCCACCGAAAGGGCCGTCACGAATCCGCCGAGGCTGCGGCCGCCGAGGATGTAGTCCGAATAGTTGCGGGTGTAGTAGAAGGCGTAGAAGCCCACCCCGACCATCAGGATCAGGTAGCCGATGAAAGTGATTGCTGTGGGATTGGAAAACATCAGTTCTTTTTCTTGAAGTTCGTTGCACTCGTCCATGCCGGTGGGACGCGCGAGGGGTTCGTGCGCGGGCGGCCGGGGCCTGACCTGGGGCCGGAGACCGCATGCCGACAAAACGGGCGATTTTCAAGTATATAGGAAGTCGACTTCCCGACGCGCCGCCAGAGACGGAAAAGCCCCTTTCCTAGGGCATCCACCCTAGGGGAAAGGGGCTGTTTCGAGGGCCTCTCCAGCGGATCAGCCGCCGATGTAGCTCATCTCGACTTTGGCGCGTTCGGGGGCGAGCCCCATGCCGCGGAGTTCCGAGTAGCGGTCGCGGCGCTGGTTCCAGATGCGGCCGAAGGCCATGGCGACCTCGTAGTCGGTGGCGCCCCCGCGGATCATCGTCCTCAGGTCGAAGCCCTCGGTGGCGAAGAGGCAGAGGAAGAGCTTGCCGTCCATGCTCAGGCGCGCGCGGGAGCACTCGCGGCAGAAGGCCTGGGTGACCGAGCTGATGCAGCCGAACTCGCCCATGCCGTCCTTGAAGCGCCAGCGCGTGGCGGTCTCGCCCGGGTAGTGGGCCTCGAGCGGCTCGACGTCCCAGTGCTCCGCGATCATCCCGACGATCTCGGCGGAGGGGACCACCTCGGTCATGCGCCAGCCGTTGGCGCTGCCGACGTCCATGTACTCGATGAAGCGGGGCACGACCTTCGTGCCGCGGAACTTCTCGAGGATCTTCGGGATCTCCTGCTCGTTGACGCCGCGCTTGACGACGGTGTTGACCTTCACCTCGAAGCCGAGGCGTTCCGCCTCGAAGATCCCTTCGAGGACCTTGGCGGCAGGATAACCCACGTCGTTGAAGCCCTGGAAGATGTCCTCGTCGAGCGCATCAAGCGAGATCGTCAGGCGCGCGAGGCCGGCCTCCTTGAGGGCGGCGGCCTTCTTCCTGAGGAGCGACCCGTTCGTGGTCATCGCCAGGTCGATCGGACGTCCGTCGAGCGTCTTCAATTGGGCGAGGCGGGAGACGAGCTCCTCGATCCCCTTCCTCAGGAGGGGTTCCCCGCCCGTCAGGCGGATCTTCTCGACGCCGTGGTAGACGGCGATCCTCGCGATCCTCTCGATCTCGTCGAAACTCAGCAGTTCGGTGCTTGGCAGGAAGGAGTGCTTCTTGTCGAAGACCTCCTTGGGCATGCAGTAGCGGCAGCGGAAGTTGCACTGGTCAATGACGGAGATGCGGAGGTCGCGCAGGGGACGGCTCCTGGAGTCGATCCAGTGGCCGTTTTCAAAGAGGACGTCGCCCGTCTGGGGGATCGGGAGGCTCCGGACGCCGCGGGCGTCGGCGAGCACAACGGTTTTCTTTTCAGTCATGGGGTCTATTTTGGAACCCCCGCCTTAAACGAGGCTTGAGGTTTCCTGGTCGTTTGTTGTTTTTGGTTTTCCGACGCTCAGAGCGGGAGCGTGTCGGCGTCCTTGGCGATTTCGGCGTAGAAGGCGTAGCGTTCCGGCTCGATCTCGCCGCGTTCGAGCGCGGCCTTCACGCCGCATCCCGGTTCCTTGAGGTGGCGGCAGTTGAAGAAGCGGCAGTCCACGTGGCGGGCGATGTCGGGCATGGCCCTCAGGATGTCGTTGAGGCTCAGGTGCGCGAGACCGAACTCCTGGAAGCCCGGTGTGTCGACGACCGAACCGTTCCAGTCGTCGGCCGCGGCGGTGTACCAGGTGGCCGACGTGGTCGTCTGCTTGCCGAGGTCGAGCTTTTCGGAGAACTCGCGCGTGCGGGCGCGCGCGTGCGGGACGAGCAGGTTGAGGATGCTTGACTTGCCCATGCCCGACTGTCCGACGAGCAGCGTCGAGCGGCCCTCGAACTTCGGGAGGAGCACCGATCGGGTCTCCTCGGGACGGGTCTTCGCGGACACTTCGATCACCTCCACGCCGATCGAGCGCAGGAGCTCGACCGCATGGGCCGCGGCCTCCGCGTTCTCCTCGAGGTCGGTCTTGTTGCGGATCACGACGGCGTCGATGCCTGCCTGGTCCGCGGCGAGGAGCGCCTTCCAGATGAACCACTGGTTGAACGACGGACGTGAGGCGAAGACCACGGCGACGAGGTCGACGTTCGCGGCGAGCGATTTGACGCGCCATTCGTCGGAGCGGTAGAGGAGCGTCTTCCTTTCGAGGACCTCCTCGATGGCGGAGGCGCCCGACGTTTCGGGGGCGACGAGGACGCGGTCCCCGCAGACGACGTCGCCCTTTTTTCCGCGGCGGTGGCCTTCGACGAAGGTGCCGTCGCCGAGTTCGACGACGTGGTGGCGTCCGTGTGTTTCAGTGACGCGGCCCTCGACGAGGTTGGCGGCGGGGGCTTGTGGTTCTTTGGATTTGCGTTTGGGTTTGGCCATGGAGGACTTCGGTTGGTTCACGCGTGTGCGCCGGGAGGATCTTCTTCCGGCGCGGATGTCTTTGAGTTTAGCAAAGGGGACGCCCGTCAGGCGGCCTCCTTGTCGGCGAGCCGGTAGGCGTGGGCCACGCGTGCGCCGATGTGGGGGCGGCGGTGGTGGAAGAATTCGTAGAGGAGCGACGGATTGAGCGTCTGGGAGCGGTCCTTGTTGAGGCGCACGAGCGCTGAGACGAGGGGTTCCGCACCGACGTCGCGCACCGCCATGGCGTCCGCGTCGAACTGCATCCACCTCGAGAGCAGGTGCGTGACGGGGCGCATCAGGTAGACGATCACGGGGAACGTCACGAGGCCGACGGCGAGCACGTAGCCCGCCTGGGTGCCCGGACGCACGAAGATCGAGAAGCTCGCGAGGCCGAACCCCTCGAAGAAGACGGGGTGCTGCGCGCCCCAGGCCGCCACGCCGGCGACGACGGCGCCGAGCGCCGAGAAGAAGAGGATGCGGATCAGGGCGTGGTGGTGGCACACCTGCGCCGTTTCATGGGCGATGAGCGCCATGAGTTCGTCCTCGGTGAGGACGTTGGCGGCGTGCGCGAAGACGACCACGCGGCGTTTGCGGCCCAGCCCAGAGAGCACGACGCTTGCCTGGTGCCAGGAGGCCGGGCGCGTGGTGACGACCATGCCGTCGAAGACGATGCCGTTCTTTTCGAGGTAGGCCTTCACGCGCGCCTCGAAGGCCTTGTCGGTCCAGGGTTTGACGCGGCGGTGCCAGAAGAGGCCGTGGGACTGGCTCACCTTGAAGCGCCACACGAGCCAGAGCGTCCAGGCGCCCCAGAGGATCACCCACCAGATGTTCCCGGAGTGCTCGAAGAGCATGAGCAGCACGGCCCATACGGGGAGCATCACGAACCAGCCGACGAGCGTCTCCTTCATCGTCCTCAGGAGCCAGGCCTTCTGCGAGAGCCGCATGTAGCCGTATCGCTCCTCGACGCGGAACTGGGCCCACCAGGCGAACGGGAATTCGATGGCGCACATCAGGAACGTGAGCACGGCAAGGAGCAGCCACTGGGCGGTCACGCCGTGGGCCACGTGTTCGCAGAGCACGATGAGGATCGACAAACCGCGCCCCTGCGTCATCAGCAGGGCGAAGATCGCGCCCACGAAGGCGAGGACGAGTTCGGACTGGGCCGTTTCCGAGGTGTAGTCGGCGGCCTTGATCATGGAGGCGCGGGTGAGGTGCCCTTCGAAGCCGCGCGGGACGACGGTCCTGGCGTTCTCCGCCGAGCGGGTCTGGAGGATGGCGAGGGCGCATTCGATCAGCGCGAACAGGGCGAGCAGGATCAGAAAGGCGTGTTCGATGAAGTGCGCGGTGACCGTCATGAGTGCGTGGCCATAGGGTTCGTTCGTGGTTGAAAAAGGGTATGATGCTTGCAAAGAAGGGGTTTCCCCCGAAGGAACGCGTCCTTTTGAAGGAGGGCGTTCCGCCTATTATAAATTTGACTCCGAGGAAAAACGCATGCAAACGTTGGAAAAGGTCGAGCGCGACCCCAGTTACGCCGACGACAACCTGATCTGGATCGACATGGAGATGACGGGCCTGCAGCCCGAGGTGAACCGCGTTCTTGAAATCGCGGCCATCATCACCGACAAGAACCTCAACATCCTCCACGAGGGTCCGGTCGTCGCCATCCATCAGCCCGACGACGTCCTCGAGAGCATGGACGAATGGAACACGCGCACTCACGGCGAATCGGGCCTCGTGGCCCGCTGCCGCGCCTCCACGATCACCGAGGAGGACGCCGTCGACATCTTCCGCGAGGTCTTCGCCCGCTACGTCCCCGAGGGCAAGTCCCCGATGTGCGGCAACACGATCGGCCAGGACCGCCGCTTCATGGCCCGCTGGCTCCCGCGCTTGGAGAGCTACTTCCACTACCGCTACCTCGACGTCTCCACGATCAAGGAGATCACGAAGCGCTGGGCTCCCTCGCTCGTGAGGAACGTCAACAAGGCCACCAAGCACCAGGCCCTCTCCGACATCGCCGACTCGATCGAGGAGCTCCAGTACTACCGCGAGACGGTCTTCAAGATTTGATCGCCTCCCGACGGACGCGAAGGGCCGGTCACGCCGACATCAGGACGGCGTCCGGCTCTTTTTTTGTTGCGATCGAGTAGAGGGGAGCACTCTTGGTGCTCCTCCCCTCTCACACCACCAACCGTA
>CAJMRV010000033.1 GCA_905215795.1 uncultured bacterium
GACCCAGCCCTGGATGAGGGTCATGGCGACGGGGGATTCGGTGCGGGGTTCCTCGGCGCCCGAAAGAAGCACGCTTGCGCCCTTGGCCTCGAAGTGCAGGGGGCCGAACCACTGGCGTCCCGACCCGTTGAAGAGGGTCGCCTCGTCTCCCTCTCGCATCCGGAGGGCGCGTCCGGCATGGTTGGCGGCCTCGGCGGGGAGCTCGACGGGGGTGCCTCCTTCGAGGGCGCTCTCGAGCATTTCGGAGTCGAAGGGGACGAAAAATCGGGGTGTTCTTACGGCGCTCATGATGGAAAAGGGCAAAAGATGAGGAGTATTACCTAAAGGTCGCGGCGGCTTTGATAGAATAACGGAATGTTTGGAAGTAGGAATCCGGAGGTGGGAGAACCGCTTCCGGATTCGTCCATTTTCTCAAAATCCTCTCAATTTAGCACTATGACTTCACCTGTTTCCGCTCAAACGATGGCCGCCGCCGTTCGTGCCCTCAGCATGGATGCTGTTCAAAAAGCCAAGTCGGGCCACCCCGGCATGCCCATGGGCATGGCGGACATCGCCGTCGCCCTCTGGTCCCGCCACCTGCGTTTCAACCCCCAGGATCCCAAGTGGATCGGCCGTGACCGCTTCATCCTCTCCAACGGCCACGGTTCGATGCTCCAGTACGCGCTGCTGCACCTGAGCGGATATGACCTCTCGATGGAGGACATCAAGAATTTCCGCCAGTTCGGCAGCCGCATCCCGAAGTGGACGTCACGCCCGGCGTCGAGACGACGACCGGCCCGCTCGGCCAGGGCATCGCCAACGGCGTGGGCATGGCCCTCGCCGAGAAGATGCTCGCCGCTGAATTCAACCGCCCGGGCTTCCCCGTCATCGACAACCGCACCTACGTGTTCCTCGGCGACGGCTGCCTGATGGAGGGCATCAGCCACGAGGTCTGCTCGCTCGCCGGCGTCTGGAAGCTCAACAAGCTCATCGCCATCTACGACGACAACGGCATCTCGATCGACGGCGACGTGCGCGGCTGGTTCGCCGACGACACGCGCAAGCGCTTCGAGGCCTACAACTGGAACGTGATCGGTCCGGTCGACGGCCATGACATCGACGCCATGGACAAGGCCATCGCCGAAGCCCGTAAGAGTGAGGACAAGCCCACCCTGATCATCGCCAAGACGACGATCGGCAAGGGCTCTCCGAACCGCGCCGGCACCTCCAAGGCCCACGGCGAGGCCCTCGGCGACGAGGAGATCGCGCTCACCCGCGAGGCGATCGGCTGGAAGCACCCGCCCTTCGTCGTCCCGCAGGAGGTCTACGACGCCTGGGACCACAAGGCCGAAGGCGCCCGCATCGAAGGCGAATGGAACGAAATCTACGAAGGCTACAAGAAGGCCCATCCCGAGCTCGCCCGCGAACTCGAACGCCGCCTCAAGGGCGAACTGCCCGCCGACTGGAGCGACGTCGTCATGGACGCGCTCGAACAGACGGTCGCCGCCGAGGAATCCGTGGCCACCCGCAAGGCCAGCCAGAAGGCCCTGAACGCCCTGGCGCCGTACCTCCCCGAAATGCTCGGCGGTTCCGCCGACCTGACGGGCTCGAACCTCACCAATTGGAACGGTTCCGTCTCGCTCAACACCGGCAGCATGCTCGCCCGCCACGTCAGCTACGGCGTGCGTGAGTTCGGCATGTCCGCCATCATGAACGGCATCGCCCTCTACGGCGGCTTCCTCCCGTACGCGGCCACGTTCCTGACGTTCTCGGACTACTCCCGCAACGCCCTGCGCATGTCCGCGCTGATGAAGCAGCGCGTGATCAACGTCTTCACCCACGACTCGATCGGTCTGGGCGAGGACGGTCCGACGCACCAGTCCGTCGAGCAGACCCCGAGCCTGCGCCTGATCCCCGGCATGCACGTCTGGCGTCCGGCCGACACCGTCGAGTCGCTGATCGCCTGGAGCACCGCCATCGAACGCCGCAACGGCCCGTCCTGCCTCATCTTCACGCGTCAGACGACGCCGTTCCTCGAACGCGCCGAAGTCGACGCCGACGCCATCGCGCGCGGCGGCTACGTCCTCGCTGAAGCCCCCGCGGGCGAAGGCCAGGCCGAAGTCATCCTGCTCGCCACCGGCTCCGAAGTCGGCCTCGCCATGCAGGCCCGCGCCGAGCTCACCGCCATGAACGTCCAGGTCCGCGTCGTCTCGATGCCCTGCACGAACATCTTCGACGAACAGGACGCCGCCTACCGCGCCTCCGTCCTCACGCCGGGCACCCCCGTGCTCGCCATCGAAGCCGCCCGCGGCGACCTCTGGTACAAGTATTTCAGCGGCCGCGGCGACGTCCTCGCGATGGAGACGTTCGGCGAAAGCGCTCCCGCCGCCGTTCTCTGGAAGCACTTCGGCTTCACGGTTGAAAACGTGGTCGCCAAGGTGCAGGCCCTTTTGAAGTGACCGGACGTTCCGGAAGACAAACCTCATCAGAAAACCATAGAAGGAAACATTCATGACTATTCGTGTTGCAATCACCGGCCTGGGTCGAATCGGGCGTAACGTTCTCCGCGCCCACTATGAAAACGGCAAGAAGCACGGGATTGAAATCGTCGCCGTGAACGCCTCCGGCGACCTCAAGACGATCGCCCACCTGATCAAGTACGACTCCTGCCACGGCCGCTTCAGCGGCAACGTCTCCGTCGAGGGCGAGGACACGCTGATCATCAACGGCGACCGCATCCGCCGCTTCGCCGAACGCGACCCGAAGAACCTTCCCTGGGGCGAACTCGGCATCGACGTCGTCCTCGAGTGCACCGGCGCCTTCAACTCGAAGGACAAGAGCATGGTCCACATCGAACAGGGCGCCAAGAAGGTCCTCCTCTCGGCCCCGGGCAAGCCCGCCGACGCCACGATCGTCTACGGCGTCAACCAGGACACGCTCAAGGCCACCGACCTCGTCGTCTCCAACGCCTCCTGCACGACCAACGGCCTGGCTCCGCTCGTCAAGGCCCTGCACCGCACCGTCGGCGTCGAACGCGGCCTGATGACCACGATCCACGCCTACACGAACGACCAGGTCCTCACGGACGTCTATCACAAGGACATGCGCCGCGCCCGTGCCGCCACGCAGTCGATCATCCCGACCAAGACCGGCGCCGCCAAGGCCGTCGGCCTCGTCCTGCCCGAGCTCAACGGCCGCCTCGACGGCTTCGCCGTGCGCGTCCCGACGATCAACGTGAGCTTCGTCGACCTCACCTTCATCGCCAAGCGCGACACGACGGCCGAGGAGATCAACGCCATCGTCAAGGAAGCCTCCGAATCGCCCGACCTCAAGGGCATCCTCGGTTACAACGACCTGCCGCTCGTCTCGATCGACTTCAACGGCGACTCCCGCAGCTCGATCTTCGACGCCTCCCTGACGCGCGTCTCGGGCGACCGCATGGTCAAGGTCACCGCCTGGTACGACAACGAGTGGGGCTTCTCCTGCCGCATGCTCGACACCGTCAGCGCGATGATGGCCGCCAAGTAAGTTTCCAGGAAACCGAACCTTCCGTCGGGGACCCGGCTTCGTCCGGGTCCTCCTTTACATTCCAACGGAGCACAAAATGCACGTTCTTTCCCTCGAAGACCTCGCCCGTGAAGGCGCCCTCAAGGGCAAGCGGGTCCTGATCCGCAGCGACCTCAACGTCCCGATGGACGATGAGGGCCGCATCACCAACGAAACCCGCCTCGTGGCGAGCCTGCCCGCCGTGCGCACCGCCCTTGAGGCCGGCGCCGCCGTGATGGTGATGAGCCATCTGGGCCGTCCGATCGAAGGCGAACTCGCCGCCAAGGACAGCCTCGCCCCCGTGGCCCGCCGCATGGGCGAGCTCCTCGGCCGTGAGATCCCGCTCGTCGCCGACTACCTCGACGGCGTCGACGTCGCCGCCGGCGACGTGGTGATGCTTGAGAACTGCCGCGCCAACAAGGGTGAGAAGAAGTGCGACGAGGCGCTCTCCAAGCGCTACGCCGCCCTCTGCGACGTCTACGTCAACGACGCCTTCGGCACGGCCCACCGCGCCCAGGCCTCCACCGTGGGCGTGGCCCGCTTCGCCCCGGTCGTCGCTGCCGGCCCGCTCATGGCCGCCGAGATCGAGGCGCTCACCAAGGGCCTCTCGCAGCCCGAACAGCCGCTCGTCGCCATCGTCGGCGGCTCCAAGGTCTCCACCAAGCTCACGATCCTCTCGAACCTCGCCCGCAAGGTCGACCAGCTCATCGTGGGCGGCGGCATCCTCAACACGTTCCTCCTGGCCGCCGGCAAGAAGATCGGCAAGTCGCTCGCCGAGCCCGAACTGCTCGAGGAGTGCCGCGCCGTCCTCGCCGTGCTCGAGGAGAAGGGGGCCGAGCTCCCGATGCCCGTCGACGTAGTCGTCGCCAAGGCCTTCGCGGCCGATGCGCCCCACCGCGTGGCCTCCGTCGACGACGTGGCCGACGACGAGATGATCCTCGACGTGGGTCCGGAAACGGCCCGCATGCTCTCCGGCCTCGTCCGCAAGGCCCGCACGATCGTCTGGAACGGTCCGCTCGGCGTCTTCGAGATGGAACCCTATGCCGGCGGCACGCGCGTGCTCGCCGAGGGCATCGCCGAAGCCACCGACGAGGGTGCCTTCTCCGTGGCGGGCGGCGGCGACACCGTCTCCGCCGTGGGTCACTTCAACGTGGCCGACCGCATCAGTTACATCTCTACGGGCGGCGGCGCCTTCCTCGAGTTCCTCGAAGGCAAGACGCTCCCCGCGATCGCGATTCTCGAGGAGCGCGCCCGTTGATGAAGGGCTTTGAATAGCCATCCCTTGGAAGAGGCCGTCCCGTTGGGGCGGCCTTCTTCTATTTGAACGGCTTTTTTTAGTGTTTCCTCTGTGGTAAAAAAACGCGAAGTGGTTTAGGATTTTCCAATCGAGCTTTTTTCTCGACGGACGACGGCGGCGACGGACGACAACAAGAACGCGCCTCCGGTCGATCGACCATTTCAAGACCGAACCACATCAAGGAGACATATTCATGCGTGAGGAATTTCTGAAGCGCTTTCTGCGTTACGTCGCCGTGCCCAGCCAGTCCGACGGCAAGGCCGGCAAGGTGCCCAGCAGCGAGGGCCAGTGGGACATGGCCCGCCTTCTGAAGGGCGAGCTCGAGGAACTCGGCTTCCAGAACCTGGAGATCTCCGAGTACTGCGTCCTCACGGGCGTGCTCCCCTCGAACCTCCCCGAAGGCCGCAAGGCCCCGAAGATCGGCTGGTGCGCCCACATGGACACCGTCGACGTCGGCCTCTCCCCCGAGATCCATCCGCACGTCGTCAAGAACTACCAGGGCGGCGACATCTGCCTCAATGAAGAAAAGCAGATCTTCCTGCGCGTCAAGGAACATCCCGAGATCGAACGCTACAAGGGCGACGACATCGTGGTGAGCGACGGCACGAGCGTGCTCGGCGCCGACGACAAGTCCGCCCTGGCCAACCTCCTCACGGTCCTCGACGAAGTGGTCCGTGAGAACCGCCCGCACGGCGACATCTACGTCGCCTTCGTGCCTGACGAGGAAATCGGCCTCGTGGGCTCCAAGCACCTCGACTTCTCGAAGTTCCCCGTCGACTACGCCTACACGATCGACAGCTGTGAACTCGGCGAACTCGTCTGGCAGAGCTTCAACGCCGGCGGCGGCAAGCTCGAGATCGAAGGCATCACGGCCCATCCGATCTCCTCGAAGGGCGTGCTCGTCAACCCGACGCTCGTCGCGGTGGACTTCATCAACATGATGAACCGCGGTGAAACCCCCGAGTTCACCGAAGGCACCGAAGGCTTCGTCTGGGTCAACGGCGTCGTCTCCTCGCCCTCCCACGCCACGGTCACGATGAAGATCCGCGACCATGACAAGAAGAAGTATGAGTCCAAGAAGGCCATGATCCGCGCCGCCGTGGACTACCTGCGCGTGCGCTATCCGAAGATCAAGATCGACCTCACGATCGAGGACGTCTACGCCAACATCGCCGACGCGATGACCGACGACAACCGCGCCGGTCTGGACAACCTCTACCGCGCCTTCGAGATCTGCGAGATCGAGCCCAACTGCATCGCCATGCGCGGCGGTACGGACGGCTCCTACATCTCCACGCAGGGCATCCTGACGCCCAACTACTTCACGGGCGGCCTGAACTTCCACAGCAACTGCGAATTCCTGCCGCTCGGCGCCGCCGAGAAGAGCATGGAGGTGACCAAGGCCCTGATCGCCCTGGCCGCCGGCGAAATCCGCTGATCACGACGGACGATGTCCGGCGCGCCGCGCCGGACAATCCATCGGAAATGAACGCCCCGTGGCTCCCCTCATTCAAAGGGGAGTGCGGGGCGTTCTGCGTTTTCCGCGTATAAAATGAAGGGGTTTTGTTTTTTTCAATGCCGCTGCCGGAGGAATCAAGAAGATGAGCGCGAAATGCGAGGCCACACCGATCGATGGGCTCCTCGTCGTCAGGGGCGTCCTGCACGAGGATGAGCGGGGCTACTTCCAGGAGTTCTGGAATCGCTCGGACTCCGCCCGGGCGGGCCTTCCCTGCGAGTTCGTCCAGGACAACATCGTCAGGACCCGGCGCGCGGGCGTCCTCCGCGGCATGCACTGGCAGTGCTCCCCGTGGGGGCAGGGCAAGCTCGTCGCCTGCCTGTCGGGCGCCCTGCAGGACGTGGTGGTCGACCTGAGGCCGGGAAGCCCCACGCGGTTCCAACACTTCTCGATCGACCTCGAGGGGGATTCGGGCGTGGCCCTCTGGGTGCCCGAGGGGTTCGCCCATGGCTACCTGACGCTCGCCCCCGACACGCTCGTCCTCTACAAGGTGACCCGTCCCTGGAACCGCGCCTCCGAACGCGCCTTCTGTTGGGACGATCCGCAGCTCTCGCTTCCCTGGAAAACAAGAAGCCCGGGTCTGTCCGAAAAGGACGCCCGGGCTCCGAGGCTCGACGAGTTAAGGAAGGCGCTTCTTGATGAACTTGTATAGCGCTCCGACGATGATCGGGCCGGAGACGGCCGCCACGATGCCGAGGAGCAGGATCATCGAGAGGTTCTGCTTGATGAAGGGCAGGTTCCCGAAAAGGTAGCCGGTGCCCACGAGGAGCACGGCCCAGAGGACGGCGCCCGTGGCGGAGTACGCCTCGAAGCGCATCACCTTCATGCGGGCGGCGCCCGCGATGAGCGGCGCGAACGCGCGCACGATCGGCACGAAGCGCGCCAGGAGGATCGTCTTGCCGCCGTGGTTCTGGTAGAAGGCGTGGGCGTAGTTGAGCTTCTCGGCGTTGATCCACTTGATCGAGCCGTTGTAGATGCGTTCGCCGAACCATTCACCCTGTTTGTATCCCACGGTGTTGCCGACGATGGCGCCGATGATCACGGAGAGCATGATCATCCACGGGCTCGCCGTGCCGGCGGCGGCGACGGTGCCCGCCACGAAGAGGAGCGAGTCCCCGGGGAGGAACGACATCACCACGAAGCCCGTCTCGAGGAAGAATATCAGGGCCATGGCCAGGTAGATGAGCGTGCCGTATTCGGTCGCGATGTGAACGAGGAACTGGTCGGCGTTGGTGAACAGGTCCACGATGAGGGAGAGTGCGTCCATGAATCAAGCGGTCCTTTGTTGAAAACGGAGGCGGATGCCCGGGGACGGTGAAAAGACGAACCCTGCGTCCCAGAGATCCGGCGATTTACTTATCATACGCATAAAGCCCCATTGTACTTAGCCTTCGTCTGTTCGGAAGGCAAAAAGCAGGACGACACGACATGCAGATGTTAAAAATTCGTACATTGAAGACGCCGCGCTCCATCCACGAGCTCCCCGACCAGCTGATCAGCCAGATTGCGGCGGGCGAGGTGATCGAGCGCCCCGCTTCGGTGGTCAAGGAACTCGTCGAGAACGCGCTCGACGCCGGGGCCGACCGCATCGAGGTGCGTCTCGACGGCGGCGGATTGAAGCGCATCGTCGTCACAGACAACGGCTCGGGCATCCCCCGCGACGAGCTCGCCCTCTCGGTCAGGCGCCACGCCACGAGCAAGATCCGCGACCTCCACGAGCTCGAGTTCGTCGAGAGCCTCGGCTTTCGTGGCGAGGCCCTGGCGTCGATCGAGGCTGTCTCCGCCTTCTCGATCCGCTCCCGGACGCCCGGCGCGGAATCCGCCTGGGAGTTCGCCGAGGGAGAAGTCCGGCCCGCCTCCGGACAGGAGGGCACCCGCGTCGAGGTCTCCGACCTCTTCTACAAGACGCCGGCGCGCCGCAAGTTCATGAAGAGCGAGCAGACCGAGACGGCGCACGTGCAGGAATGGCTCGAGCGCCAGGCGCTCGCCAACCCCGACGTGGGCTTCAGCTTCATCGCCAACGGGCGCGTCGTCATGCAACTCGAACCGGTCGCCAACGTGGAGGACCGCGTCTGCGCCCTCATGCCGAAGAACTTCCGTGGCAACTACCGCGAGGTGAGCGCCTCCGCGGGCGGACTCGGCCTCGTCGGCCTGGTGGGCTCGCCCGCCGTGGCCCGCACGCGGGGCGACGCCCAGTACGTCTTCGTCAACGGTCGCTACGTACGTGACAAGCTCCTCATGCACGCCGTGAAGGCGGCCTATCAGGACGTCCTCCATGGAAACTCCCAGCCCCAGTACTGTCTTTATCTGACGCTCCCGCCCGATGCGGTCGACGTGAACGTCCATCCGCAGAAGATGGAGGTCCGCTTCCGCGAGGGGAGCCGCGTCCATCAGTTCGTCATGCACGCCGTCGAGGCGGTTCTTTCCGCCTCGGGCGCCGGCATGGGGCGTCCCCCCATGAACACGGTCGAGATCGGTGGAGTCGAGACGGGCGCGGACGCATCCGTTGAGGCGCCTGATGAAGGGGTTTCAGCCGCCCAGGCGGCCTCCGAGGCCGCGGCGCGTCTCGCGTCGGCTGTCTCCGCCCTGTCCGGTGGGGCGGATGCTCAGGTCTCGATCGCAACCGCTCAGGGGGCCGCATCTTCGAATCAGGAGCGGCAGACGCTCCAGTCCTCATTGAGTGTTTACGACGCCTTCGGCGGCCGTGGATTTTCGAAGCCGCGCCCCAACGTGCGTGTGGCCCTGCAGGCGCTTGGGGCCTCCGAAGAGGTCGCGGGCGCCCTCGCCGAGGGGCGCGACCCCGATGAGCTCGGCGTCGCCGGCACGCTCCCGCTCACGGGCGGCGCCTTCGTTTCCGAAGGGGCGGTTTCCGATGCTGCCGTTGGAGAAGAGGGTGTCGACAAGGCTCCTGAGGCCTACGAGGGGCATCTCGGGCGCGCAATCGCTCAAATCGGCGGGGTTTATGTCCTCGCTGAGAATCAGGAGGGGCTGGTCGTCGTCGACATGCACGCGGCCGCCGAGCGCATCACTTATGAGAGGTTGAAGAGCCAGGTTACGGCGGAGAAGCTCGCCGTGCAACAGGTCCTCATTCCGCTCGTCTTCCGCGTGACGCCGACAGAAATCGCCTGCGTGGAGAACCATGGCGGACGGCTCCGTGAAATCGGACTCGACCTGTCGCCTGTCGGCGAGGATGCGGTGGCGCTCCGTGCGTTGCCTCAGATCGTCGCCCGGGCCGATTCGGATGCTCTCGAGACGATGATCCACGAGGTGCTCGAGGAGCTCGATCAGTACGGTGAATCCGACTGGGTCGAGGAGAAGCTCAACCATGTCCTCGCGACGATGGCCTGTCATGGCTCCGTGAGGGCCAACCGCCGTCTGACGGTGCCCGAAATGGACCGTCTGCTCCGCGACATGGAGCGCACTGAACGCGCCGACCAGTGCAATCACGGGCGTCCGACGTGGATCTCGCTCACGATGAAGGACCTCGACAAACTCTTCATGCGGGGGCAGTGAACGGTGACGAATCAACCCAGCGCTATGATGATCGCCGGGCCGACGGCCTCGGGGAAGTCCGCCGTGTCGCTCGCGCTCGCGGCGAAGTACGAGGTCGAGATCATCTCGATGGACTCCGCTCTCGTCTACAGGGGCATGGATATCGGAAGCGCCAAACCGACGCCGGAGGAGCGTTCCGTCTGCCCGCATCATCTCATCGACATCCGCGACATCGGCGAATCGTATTCCGCCGCCGACTTTCTGAACGACACCCGCCGTCTCGTCGGTGAGATCGCCTCGCGAGGGCGCTTCCCCCTGATCGTCGGGGGCACCATGCTTTATGCGAAGGCCCTGCGGGAAGGCATTCACGAGATGCCGGGCACGGACGCCGACGTGCGTGCGGCCGTTCTGGAGGAGGGATTGCGTCTTGGATGGCCCGCCATGCATGCGTTGCTCGATGAAGTGGACCACGCGACGGCCTCCCGTCTGGCGCCCAACGATTCCCAGAGGATTTCCAGGGCACTCGAGGTGTATAGGATGACGGGGACGCCTTTGTCCGAATTCCATGCCCGTCCTGCGACGATTCCCGGAATCGACGTGATTCCTGTCGGGCTCATGCCTGCTTACAGGCCGCGCCTCCATCAGAGGATTGAGGAGCGCTTCGACGGGATGCTCGAGGAGGGGTTCCTCGATGAGGTGAAGCAGTTGATGGGCAGGGAGGATTTCGATGAGAATTCGCCCGCGATGCGAGCCGTGGGCTACCGTCAGGCCATCCTTTATCTGAAGGGGGAAGTTGACTTCGAACGGTTCCATCTTTCCGGGGTGGCGGCGACCCGCCAGCTCGCCAAGCGTCAGATGACGTGGATGCGGAGCATGCCTGATTTGAAGATTTTCGACCCGGAGGATCCCGAAATGTTTCCTGCTGTCGAAGCATTGTTGCCGTCATGGGTAGAGAGGAAATCTTCCTGAGGAGTATTCGAGTCGTTGCCTGGTAGGGGAGCGAAGGCGGTGGAGCAGGGCGAACGCATAAGGATGCTAGCCCTGTAGCATACAAATCTATTTTTATAGATATTTCAACACCTATTCGGATATTTATGGTAGAATAACACTATTCAAATAGGAGTTCTGCCATGAAGGTCGACTACAAGCAATTCCCGGAAATCCCGCCTAAATGTCAGCTCAACAGCAAGCCTGGCCGCCCCGGTGAATATCAGGTCTTCCGCGAGCACCGCGAGGAGGATCCCGCTACCGGCAAGAAGAAAACCGTTCGCGAAACCATCGGCCTCATCAAAGACGGCAAGTTTGTAATGAGCAAGCTCTGGCTCGAACGGCAGAAACATCAAAATCTCCTTGAAGAGGTCAGGATGCTTCGCGAGCTGGTTGGCGCAGACGCGCTTACGCGCGCCAACAAGCTCAAAGAACTTTCCGGCGACGTGCACGAGACCGTCTCTGCAGTCGCCAAAAACGCTGGTTTGGAGCAGCGCAATCCTCAGCGCACGACTTATCCGCTCGAACCCATCGTTATCGGCGCCTTGATCAGCGCCCTGACCGGCTCGTCCTCCTGCGCCGACATCAGCCAGACCATCAACAGCAACAAGGACCGCTTCAGCTTCTGCTTCAAAGGACTGCCATACCAAGACATCAGCCACGACATCGTGTACCGAGCGTTCATGCGGGTGAAGACAGAGCGTTTTGAAGCGTTTTATCAGACGATTCTTTCGCCGATGATCCAGAAGACGCCGTTCCGCATCATCTCCGGCGACGGACAAGCCGTTAGAGCTACCGGGCTCAGCAGTAGCGATGACACGCCGTCTCAGAACCGAGCCTACATGCTGATGAATTTTTACGATTCAACCAATCATGTCTGCCTCGCGCAGCGGCTCATCGAGAAAAAGACCAACGAAATCACAGTTGGACCTCGGATGATTGAAAACCTTGACGTACGCAATGCGGTGCTTACCGCCGACGCCATGAGCTGTCAGGTCGGCTTCGTCAACGCAGTTGTTGACGCAGGCGCGGATTACTGCCTCTCGCTCAAGGGCAATCAGGATCGAAGCTGGTCAGAGGTGTCATACCTCTTTGCATCAACCCATGAAGATCAGATCGAGACCTATGCTGATGAAGAAACGCTGGCGCACGGCCGCATCGAACACCGCATCGTTTCGGTGATTCGAGGGCGTTTGCTTTCGTCGGAGCTGAAGCAGAAATGGCGCGGTCTCGGGGACGGATGCATCGTAAAAGTCCGTCGAACCGTCGAACTCAAGCGAAGCGGGAAGCAGACAGCGGAAGAGAGCTACTACATCTCATCCCTGGCCCCTTGCGCCGGAGTCGCTCAAAAGCTTTACAGCATCATCCGCAGTCATTGGGCCGTTGAAAACAAGCTTCATTGGGTCCTGGACGTGAACTTCAATCAGGATCGCATGCAGGCGACCGATGAGAACTACATCACTAATCGCGCAGCGCTCAACAAGCTTGCGCTGGCGATGCTTGAGCACTACCGCTATTGGCTCTGGGAGACGGGCGTTGTAGATACACTTCCAACAATCAGGCAGATGCAGATGCGGTGCCGAAACTTTGACGAGGCGCTTCAGTGCATTGCCTGCTCACAAGGCTTGTTATGCAGATAGGTGATGCGTTCGCCCTG
>CAJMRV010000034.1 GCA_905215795.1 uncultured bacterium
TGCTCCTCACAAAACGTGGGGAGCGTCTCCGGACCATGGCGCTGGCGGGGACGATGGCCGTTCCGCTCGGGGAGACGCCGCCCGAATGGAGCGCGAAGTGCCTCCGCGAGCAGGCGCTCGTCGCCCGCCACGTGAGGGACGTCGTGCGTCCCGCAGCCGACGCCTTCGCCGCGACCGGACCCGCCACCGTGAGGACGGGAGGACTCGGTCATCTGAGGCCCGACTTCGACTTCACGCTCGCTCCGGGTACGGATCCGGGGGCGCTCGCCGCCGCACTCCATCCCACGCCCGCCGTCTGTGGACTGCCGGCACGCGAGGCGCTCGACTTCATCGGAAAGAACGAATCGGCGCCGCGCGGCTGGTACTCGGGGTTCCTCGGAAGCGTCACCCGCGTGAAGGGCCGCACCGAACTCGACCTCTACGTGAACCTGCGCTGCGCCCGGATCGATCCCGCGGCGGGGACGATCACGCTCGCCGCCGGGGGCGGCCTCCTCACGGATTCCGACGAGGACGCCGAATGGCGCGAAACGGAGGCGAAGATGGGGGCCGCCTCGGCCTTCTTCGCAGGCGCCCCCGGCACTTGTGACGAGAACGCCGAAGAAGCGCAGGACGCCCGGCCGCCCGCCGACGCGGCGGAACGCCGTCTCAGGGACCTCCTCGAGTACTACGGCGCAGAGATGCCCTGCGCCGGGGACGCCTCTTCCGATGCCTCCCGCGGCATCGACGCCGAGATCGAACGCCACGGCCACGCGGCCGCGGCCTGACGGGACGGTCGGACGACGCACCCGCTTGCCTTTCCACACGGATCCCCTTCGTGAAGGAACAACGAAGAAATCCCCTTCGGGAATCCAATTCCTCATCCGATATGGATCGGAAAGGCCGTCCGGAGCCGCCCGATACAAGCAGTTGAACAAACAAACCCATTGAAGAAAACCCATTGAAGAAGACGAACACAGCAAGGACCCAATCATGAAGGACGAAAGCCTCCGAACCTCTTTCCCCGGAGACGCCGCCGGCACCGACGCCCCGGCACTCCGATCCGAGATGCCGGTCGTCGACGAGCTCTGCTCGCTCCTCGTCGCCCACGGCGTGAAGGACGCCGTGCTCTGTCCGGGAAGCCGCAACATCCCGATCGTAGGAACGCTCTCGAAGATCCCCGGCATGCGCACGGCCGCCGTCACCGATGAGCGGAGCGCCGCTTTCTTCGCGCTCGGGATCATCGAGCGCACGGGACGTCCCGCCCTGGTGTGCTGCACCTCCGGGACCGCACTCCTCAACTTCCACTCCGCCGTCGCCGAGGCCTTCTACCAGGGGCTCCCCCTGATCGTCGTCTCGGCGGACCGTCCGCCCGAGCGGATCGGCCAGATGGACGGCCAGACGCTCCCCCAGGCGGGCGTCTTCCGCCGGATCGTCAAGCATTCCGTCTCGCTCCCGCTCGTGAGGACGAAGACGGACCTCGTCCATGCGAACCGCCTCGTCAACGAGGCGCTCCTGGCGGCCACACGCGGCACGCCGGGACCCGTCCACATCAATGTTCCACTCGAGGAACCCCTCTTCGGGTTCACGAAGAAGAAGGGGGCGAGTCCGAGGATGATCCGCCGCGTGAGCGTGGCGCAGATGCTCGCCGCCCTGCGTCTTCCTGTCGAGGATGCGGATGCCGCCCGCCGTCTCCCCGTCGGTGCTCCCGACGTCCCCGCGGACGGTCCGTCGGCCGCGAGGGAGGCGGTCGCCGCCTTCCGTCGTGCAAGACGGCGCCTCGCCATCGCGGGTCAGTCGGGTCCGGGACCGAAGGGCGCCCCCTATGTTCCGGAGACGCGTCCCCGTGCGTTCGTGCTTGTGGGCGAAAAACTCGCCAACATCCCCGCGGACCGTCTCGGCGCCCCCTCGATCGAACTCGCCCTTGCGGGACGCAAAGGAAAGGACGCGGCCCTTCTCGCTCCCGACCTCCTCATCACCTTCGGCGGCCACATGGTGAGCAAGCGCATGAAGCGGCTCGTCCGTGCGCATCCGCCCGCCAGACACTGGCATGTCTCCCCGGGCGGGGAGCTCCCGGACCTCTTCGGCGCGTTGACGCTCGTCGTCGAGGGCGACCCCGCGGTGCTCCTGAACGCCCTCGAGGCGGACGGCGCCGACGATCCGGTCGCGGCGGCGTATGCAGCCGAGTGGCGCCGTGCCGCCCATGAAGGCGGCGCCCTCGGTGCCCATCCGGCAGGCAATGCCGACGAGACGTTGAAGCCCGCGGACGGCCTCCGGTCGTGCTTCCCGCCGGCGGATGCCTTCGGGTATTCGTCTGCGGGCGCCGTCGGGGCGCTCATGGCGGCGCTCCCCCGAGGTTCGACGCTCCACCTTGGGAACAGTTCAGCCGTGCGCCATGCGGAGTACTTCCCAGTGCCGCCCGGGGTGCTCGTTCGCTGCAACCGCGGCACAAGCGGGATCGACGGGAGCCTCTCGAGCGCGGCGGGCGCCGCCTCGGGCGACACCGCCCCGCACTTCCTCGTGATCGGGGACCTGAGCTTCTTCTACGACATGAACGCGCTCTGGAACACGAACCCCATCGGGAATCTGAGGGTCCTCCTCCTCAACAACGAGGGCGGCGGCATCTTCCACTCGCTCAAGGGGGTGCCTCACGACACCGAGGGACGCCGCTTCATCTCGGCCGAGCATCACGCCTCGGCGAAGGCCTGGGTCGAGGACTCGGGCTGGCGCTACCTCAGGGCGGACGACGCCGCTTCTCTTGAAGCGGGGATCGCCGCGCTCACCGACGTCGACGCCCCGGGACCCGTGCTCCTCGAGGTGTTCACCGACAAGGACGAGGACGCGGCGCACGTCGCCTCGGTCCTGGAGGGAACGGGCAACGTCGGAAACGACGGAAACGTCGAAAACGACGCGAAAGCCGGTGACGACCTGAACGACAGGAATGAATGAGGTGGAGGTCCGACATGACGAAGCGAAACCACAAGCATGAAGACAACCAAACGAAGTTGGACGACGAGGGACTTGAAATGAAGGGCATGCGGCACGTGCACGACACGGTCAGGCCGGCACCCCGCCGGGCGCCGGCGATTGCGCCCGAAGGTCACGACCTCTCGGGGCGGATCGACGTCCTCGTGCATCCGCATCGACTCAAGTTCCGCTTTCCCGCGGGCACCTCGCGGGGCGTCTACCTCATCCGTGACATCCTCGTCCTCGAGCTCGTCGACACGGTGACGGGCGCCTTCGGGTTCGGGGAGTGCGCACCGCTCCCCGACTTGAGCATCGACGCGGCGCCCATGGAGGTCCTGGAGCGCCGCCTCCTTGCGGCGGCACTGCATTCGATCCGCCATGGCGGCCCCGATGCTGAGGCGCTCCGCGGGCATCCGTCCGTGCTCTTTGCGCTCGAGACCGCATGGCGCCATCTGCGTGTTGGCTCGCCCGCCCTTTACGAGACCGCTTTTTCAAAGGGCGCCGCCGGGATCCCCATCAACGGACTCGTCTGGATGGGCACCTTCGAGGAGATGCGCGCGAGGATCGACGCCAAGCTCTCCGAAGGGTTCACGTGCCTCAAGCTCAAGATCGGGGCGATCGACTTCGAGGACGAGTTCGAACTTCTCCGCCGGATCCGCCGCCGCTGGTCCCCGGATGACCTCGTCGTTCGCGTCGACGCCAACGGCGGGTTCACGCCGGGCGAGGCGATGGCGAAGTTAGACCGCCTGGCAACACTGGGCCTCCATTCAATCGAGCAGCCCGTCAAGGCGGGCATGACCGACGTGCTCGCACGCATCTGCAAGGAGTCCCCGCTTCCCGTGGCGCTCGACGAGGAGTTGATCCGCGTGACGGGCGCCGGCGATAGACGCCGCCTCCTCGAAGAGGTGCGTCCGGCGCACGTCGTCATCAAGCCGGGCCTCCATGGAGGGTTCGCGGGCGCCGCCGAATGGATAAGCGAGGCGAAGCGCATTGGTGCCGGGTGGTGGATCACCTCGGCCCTGGAATCGAATATCGGCCTCAACGCAATCGCCCAGTGGACCGCCCGCTTTGCTCCTTCCGCCCACCAGGGCCTCGGCACCGGAGCGCTCTTCACGGAGAACTTCGGTGAGGGGATCCGTGTCGAAAGGGGACGCCTCCACTTCGATCCGAAAGCCGCGCAACGCTCCTTCACGAGGGAGGCGCTTTCGGGCTGGCTCGAACGCGGCCGGGACGCCGGCCTCTGAGGACCAACCCCGGAGACCGTAAGGAAGGATGGCGGGGTGGAGGAACGACGGAGGAAGACTTTGGGACGGAGGTGATGGAAAGGTGGGGGACGTTGTGGTCGCACCCGCCTTCCCCTTCCATTTCCTTTCCATTTGTCCTCCCCGTTTCCCTCCGTTTTTTCTCTCCGTCGGGTTTCCAGCGGCTGCGTACGACACCGATTTCCGGGATCTGGTTCGTAAACACGCGCCAATCCCTTGACGCCGTTCGACCTCCTGAGGAAACCACCGTGGTTTCAATCCGCCGTCTCCTATAGAATTGAAAACCATGTGGCCGTTCCGCCCCCGGCCGACGACAGAAGCGTCCCGGGCGGACCGGTCTTGGACCAAACCACACATAGGAGCACACGACAGACATGTGTACGACGATCATCGCGGCTGAAAACGCCACCGCGGACGGTTCCTTCCTGATGGCCCGTTCGGCCGACTCCAACGCCCTCAAGGCCCAGCACTTCGTCATCCACCCCGCCGAGGATCATCCCGAGGGTGCCATGTACCGCACCAAGGATCCCCACGGCGCCACCGCCTTCGCGTATCCGCTCCCCTCGAGGACGTTCCGCTACACGACCGTGGCCAACTGGCAGACGGGCCTGCACGGCGCCACCGGCTTCAACGAGCACGGCGTGGGCGTGACGGGCACCGAATCGATCTTCGCCCGTGACGACGCCCTCGAACTCGACCCCTACAACACCGAATCGGGCATCACCGAGGACGACATCCCCGACATCGTGCTCGGCCGCGTCAAGACCGCCAAGGAAGGCGTTCTCCTCCTCGGTGAGATCATCGAGACGATCGGCGCCGGCGAAGGCTTCGGCGTCGGCTTCGTCGACAAGAACGACGTCTGGTACCTCGAAACGGGCACGGGCCACCAGTGGCTCGCCCACCGCCTGCGTCCGGACACCTACTTCGCCTCAGGGAACCAGGGCCGCCTGAAGACCTACGCCGAGGAATGCCCCTGCACGCTCGCCTCCAAGACCTGCGTCTCCTGGGCCCGTGAGAACGGCTTCTACGATCCCGAAAAGGACGGCAAGTTCGACTTCGCCAAGGCCTACACCCGCGACGACTCCCGCGACCGCGTCTACAACGACCCGCGCGTGTGGATGATGCAGCGCCGCCTCAACCCGTCGACCTTCCAGCGCGTCGACGACGGCCGCAACTTCCCCGTCTACATGACCCCCGAGAAGAAGATCACGGTCGAGGACTGCAAGGCGATCATGCGCGACCACTACGACGGCACGATGTTCGACCCGTACTCCTTCGGTCTGCACGGCGAAGCCCCGTGGCGTCCCGTGAGCGTGTTCCGCACGTATGAGGCGCACGTCATGCAGGTCCGTCCGTGGCTCCCGCAGGCGATCGGCGAAGTGATCTACCTCGCCTGGGGCATGGCCGACCTCTCCTGCTTCGTGCCCTTCTACCAGGGCCTCTCCGAAGTGCCCGCCCACTACGGCATGGGCACCAACGAGGCCGACGACGAATCCGTCTACTGGAAGTGGCGCAAGCTCCAGACCCTCGTGATGACGGACTACCAGGGCCTCGCCCCGATCGTCCACGAAGCGGTCGCCGCCTTTGAAGCGGAAATCAAGAAGGACCAGGAGGCCTTCGAAGCCGAATACCTCGAACTCGTCAAGACCGACGAAGCGGCCGCCCAGGCCAAGCTCGACGGCTTCAACCTCACGGTGCTCGCGAGGAGCGAGGAGCTCGCCCGCGTGCTCTTGAACAAGTGCTTCACGGCCCGCACCGAAAGCATCCAGGCCCAGGTGTTCTTCGCCAACCGCAAGAACAAGGACTGATTCTGACGCGCCCGCTGCTTGACTGACGCCGGGCGCCCGGAACGCACTTCGTTTCCGCGTTCCCCATTCAAGGAGGCCTCCCTCCGGACGAAACCCGTTCGGACGGAGGCCTTCCCCGTTTCAGGGGGCGGTCTTCATCCCCGTCCGCCCATGCCTCCGCCTCCTTTCTCCTTCCCTCCATTCTCTTTTCCCCCCTTTCTTCTTCCTTCCCTCTTCCTTTCCTCCTTCGGCCTTTTCCCGCTGCCGCCTTTCCCCTGACGCACCCCCGTTTCCATTGGATACACAATTCCCCCGGTGCCATCGGGAGTACGCCGAAAGTCCGACGCCTCCGCTCGGGATTGACGGACGTCCACCTTCGTCTTCTACGGCGCCTTCCCTTCTCCTCCATGGCGTTCCACGGAGGCAACCCCTCCTTTCTACCCATTGGGAGGTAATACGAGGCTTGCCGACATCGGCAAAAACGCCTGCGCCGCAGCCCTTTTGCGTGTCCACGACTAAACCTTCCCGCGTATTGCCGCTTCTCCCGTGCGCAGGCAGAATCCGCATACCGATTGAATGAATCCATTCGACGAAGAACTCTGATAGCCAAAGGCAATCGAACTGATTGAGGCGGCGGATGCGGAGACGGCGGAGGGATTCAAGTGCAGAAGTCGATTGCTTCAGTCAAGCGACTCAAAGACAGAAAGGAAACCCCATCGTGTTCACCACCTCATTCTTCATGGCCGCGGCACCGCTCGTCGTGATGGTGCTCCTGATCGTGGCCGCACGGATGCCCGTGCACAAGGCCGTGCTCGTCACGCTCGCGATCGTCGCCGGCGTGTGCGCCTTTTATTTCAAGACGCCCGCGGAGACGCTCCTCAACGCGACGCTCTTCGGCGTCGTCAAGGGCCTCTGGCCGATCGCCATCGTGATCTTCGCGGCGATCTTCGCCTACAACCTCATGCAGAAGACGGGCGCGGTCGCCGTGATCCGCGGACTCCTCTCGCGTGTCTCCGACGACGAACGCATCCTGATGCTTCTGATTGCCTGGTGCTTCGGCGGCTTCCTCGAGGCCGCCGCCGGCTTCTCGACCGCCGTCGCGATCCCGCTCGGGATTCTGATCGCGCTCGGATTCGACCCGGTCCGCGCGGCCGTGGCGACGCTCGTCGCCGACACCACCGCGACCGTCTTCGGCGCCGTGGGCATCCCCGTCACCGTGGCGGGCGACATGCTGGGGCTCCCCATCACGGGCGGCTCCGGGGTCTCCTTCCTCGTCGTCGGACAGCTCGCCCTCTTGAACATCCTCATCCCGTTCCTCCTCGTCGTGATCACGACGGGCTCGCTGAAGGCCGTCCGCGGCGTCTTCGGGCTCACGCTCGCCGTGGGCGTGATGACGCTCGTCCCGCAGTTCGCGGTGGCGTGGTTCGTGGGGCCGGAATTGACAGCGTTCGCGGGCTCCATGGTGAGTCTTGCGGGTCTCCTCCTCCTTGCCCGCCGCCGTAACGTCCCGACGCCCGAAGCGTACCGCGTCAAGGGCTCTGTCGACGGCGCCGTGAAGGAATCCGGCGAGGCCGGTGAAGGCTCCGCCATGGGCGTGATGCGCGCCGTCTCGATCTACGCCCTCATGTTCGTCTTCATCCTGGCGAGCTCCCCCTTGTTCCCGTCGGTTTCGCACGCGCTCTCCTCGGTCTCGACGACGCTCTCCTTCCCCGTTTCCGAGTCCCGCACGCTCAACGCGTCGATCGCGTGGATCGCCACGCCGGGCATGCTCATCATCTTCGCGACGCTCGCGGGCGGGATGCTCTTCCAGGGCGCCAAGCCCACTCTCGTCGCCACGACGTTCGTCTCCACGCTCCGGCAGCTCACCAACGCCGCCGTCGCCATCGCCGCGATCGTCGCCATGGCCACGATCATGGACGTCACCGGCCTGATCGGCGTCGTCGCCGAGCCGCTTCTTGCGGCCGCAGGTCCCCACTATCCCTTCCTCGCCCCCGTGATCGGCGCCGTGGGGACCTTCGTGACGGGCTCGGTCACGAACGCCAACGTCCTCTTCGGGCACCTCCAGACGATCGCCGCGGCGAACCTCCACGTCGACCCGGCCTGGCTCGTCGCCGCGAACGCGGCGGGCGCCACCGCCACGAAGATGATCGCCCCGCAGAGCATCACGATCGCCGTGGGCGCCTCCGGGATGACCGGACTCGACGCGAAGCTCATGAAGGGCACCGCCCCCTGGGCGCTCCTCTACCTCGGCGTCGTCGTCCTCGTCGTCGGCCTCGCCACGCCTTGGTTCACCGCCTGAAGGAGCGCCTGACACCCCCGCATTTCCAGACACGAAATCCAAACAATCAAAACGGATTCAGAGAACCCCTTGGATCCTCATCCCCCGGCCGGAGCCCGATGGCGCTCCGCTTCCGACGGAAAACCCTCCGGCCGGCACCCCGAAAACACGACACCCCACGCCCCACACCCCATACCCCATACGAAGGGAGACACATCATGGACGTCAACTTCTTCTCCACCTGCATCGGCGACGCCCTCCGGGCGAACATGGCGAGGAGCACCGTGCTCCTCCTCGAAAAGCTCGGATGCCGCGTGCACTTCCCCGTCAAGCAGACCTGCTGCGGCCAGCCCGCCATCAACTCGGGCTACTCCAGAGCCGCCCGCGCCGGCATCAAGAACAACATCGCGGCCTTCGAGGTGAACGACTACCCCATCGTGAGCCCCGCGGGATCGTGCACCTACGCCCTGAAGAGCTATCCGCTCCACCTCGTCGACGAACCCGACTGGGCCGAACGCGCGATCGCCTTCGGCGAGCGCGTCCACGACCTGACGACGTTCATCGTCGACGTGCTCGGCGTCGTCGACGTCGGCGCGAGGCTCGAGGGCCGTGCGGTCTACCACCCCTCGTGCTCGCTCACCCGCAAGCTCGGCGTGACGCGGGAGCCCCTCGAACTCCTCTCCCACGTCAGGGGCCTCGAACTCCTCGAATTCCCCCACAGCGACCGCTGCTGCGGCTTCGGCGGGACGTTCGCCACGAAGATGTCGGAGATCTCCGGTGCGCTCGTCACCGAGAAGGCCGCCGACATGATGAGCGTGAACCCCGACTTCCTGATCGGGGCCGACTCGAGCTGCCTCATGAACATCGGCGGGCGCCTCGCCCGCGAGGGCCGTCCGGTGCGCGTCATGCACATCGCCGAAGTGCTCATGAGCCGCTGACCCATTTTCAAACGGAGACCACCCCATGAAGAACATCCGCATCGAAATGAAGCGCGTCGCCGGTGAGAAGCTCGTCGTCGACGTGGCCTCCCCCGACGAACACCTCGTCACCAACGCCGCACCCTTCCATGACCGCGCCCGCGCCCAGGTCGAGGACCCCGTCATGCGCCGCGCCGTCGCCAAGGCCCAGGACGTGATCGGCGCGAACCGAGCCCGCATCCTGGAGGAATTGGGCGACGTGGACCTCTGGCGCGACCGCGCCGCCTCGATCCGCGACTACGTCCTCGAGAACCTCGACGCGCTCCTTTCCCAACTCGCCGACAAGGTCGAGGAGAACGGCGGTCACGTCTTCTTCGCGAAGACGAAGGAGGAGGCCACCGAGTACATCCTCGGCGTGTGCCGCGAAAAGAACGCCCGGAAGGTCGTCAAGTCGAAGTCCATGGTCACCGAGGAGATCGGCATGAACCACGCCCTCGAGGCGGCCGGAATCGAGGTGCTCGAGACGGACTTGGGCGAGTACATCCTCCAGGTCGCGGGCGACAAGCCCTCCCACGTCGTCGTCCCGGCGATCCACCGCGACCGCACGCAGATCCGCGCGGCGCTCGCCGAGAAGCTCGGCTACGACGGGCCGGACACCCCCGAGGCGATGACCGCGTTCGTGCGCGAACGCCTGCGCCCCGACTTCATGGACGCCGAAGTGGGCGTCACCGGGTGCAACTTCGCCGTCCCGGAGACGGGGAGCGTGTGCCTTGTCACGAATGAAGGGAACGCGCGCCTCGTGACGACGCTCCCGAAGACCCACATCGCCGTGATGGGCATGGAGAGGATCGCGCCCACCTTCGAGGAGGTCGACGTCCTGATCACGATGCTCGCGCGCTCGGCCGTCGGGGCGAGGCTGACGGGCTACAACACGTGGCTCACCGGGCCGCGCGCCGCCGACGAGGCGGACGGTCCCGAGGAGTTCCACCTCGTCATCCTCGACAACGGCCGCTCGGAGATCCTCGGCTCGGCCTTCCGCGAGATCCTCCGCTGCATCCGCTGCGGGGCGTGCATGAACACGTGTCCGTGCTACCGCGAGATCGGCGGTCACGGCTACGGCTCGATCTACCCGGGACCGCTCGGCGCCGTGATCACGCCGCTCCTCGGGGGCTACGAAAAGTTCGGGGACCTCCCCTATGTGTGCACCCTCTGCAAGGCCTGCGAAACCGTGTGCCCGGTGGAGATCCCGCTCGCGGACCTCATCATGAAGCACCGAAGGAGCGAAGTCGAACAGGGCCTCCGTCCCCGCGGGGAGCGCCTCGCCACCGAACTTTTCGGATGGGTGAACGGACGCCCCGGCCTCTGGGACCTCTCGAT
This sequence comes from uncultured bacterium, assembly GCA_905215795.1. Lineage (GTDB taxonomy): Bacteria > Pseudomonadota > Gammaproteobacteria > Burkholderiales > Burkholderiaceae_F > Sutterella. The sequence continues at coordinate 10,565 of CAJMRV010000034.1, forward strand.
GAAGACCGCGGCACGTGCGGGCGGACTTCTCAAGACGGGCGAGGTGCCCTTCGCGCCGGGCGAACTCGGCAAGTGGTACGAGTCGAGGAACCTCCCCGTCTCGGACGGCGAGGCCTTCCGGAGCTGGTTTGAAAAACACCGCGGAAAAACCGGTGGTGCCGGATCGGATCCGACGTCGGGAACGGCGTCGGATAAGGCACCGGACGCCAAACCCGATCCCAAACAACACCCCGACGTCCCCTTCCACGAGGACCAGCACAACTGACCGGGATTGACTTGAACCGACACCGCCCCGAGACATAAACGGTCCCGTACGGGATTCCGGAAAGGGAGTCCACGGAGAGTCCGGGGAAACGCTCAAGCAGACATGCCGCGGGCGCTCCGGGCCCCTTCGGGACGGATGGATGAAGCGTGGGAATCCACGATCAAGCAAGGATCACACGAAGGTCACACTGAGGGAAGACCATGGAAACGAACATGAACATGAATGAACAAATGAACGACAAGACGCACGGCGGCCAACACACCTTGGCCTCCGCATTCAACGACCCCGGCGTCAGGGCGGAAAAGCGCCGCGCCTTCCTCGCCTCCGTTTCGGAAGCCCTGGGAAGGCAGGCGCCGCCCGATCGTCCCGCGCCGCGCCTGGTGCCCGCGGACGATCCCGCGAGGACCCGCTTCGCCGGGCTCGACGCCGCCGCCCTCGCCTCGCTCTTCGTCGAGAACGCCCGAGGGATGCTCTCGAACGTCGAGGTGGTGACGCCCGAGGGGCTGGCCCCGAAGGTGCTCGAACGCGTTCTAGCACACGGCACGAAGGAGAAGCCCGCCTCCGTCGTCCTCACCCGGGACGAGCGGCTTGAAGCTGCGGGCGTCCACGAACAGCTCGAAGGCGCTCCCGAACTCGGTCCCGAACGGGTCCGCGTCTGGGACAAGGCCGATCCTGCGGGGAGTCGTGCCGCCGCGGCGCTCGCTTCGACCGGGGTGGTCCATGCCGACTTCGGGATCGCCGACTGCGGCTTCGTCGTCCTTTTGAATTCGGGCGACCGCGCGAGGAGCGTCCCGCTCCTTCCGCTCCATTCGATCGTGATCGTCAAGAAGAGCACGATCCTCCCGCGCGTCGCACAGCTCGGGTCGCTCCTCCATGAAAAAGCGGCCGCCGGCGAGCGCATGCCCGCCTGCATCAACCTCATCGGGGGACCGAGCACGACCGCCGACATCGAGCTCATCAAGGTGGTGGGCGTGCACGGGCCGGTCACCTCCGAGGTGATCCTCGTCGAGGACTGCTGATCCCGGCATCCCATCCCGTCACCCCATTCCGAACCAACGGCGGTGCGCTCCCGGAGAGGTATCTCCGGGAC
>CAJMRV010000035.1 GCA_905215795.1 uncultured bacterium
GAGATGGATTGGAAGGTGGTTGACGGTTGGTCGCCGTCTCGGGTCTGGTCCCCCGGACACCTTCCCGCCAAGGAATCCGTTCCTTGGTGTTTCTCTATGATTTCGGACTGGTCCTCTGAAATCAGCATGGTTGGGAAGCGGCTCTCGGTCTCCGAGAGCCGCTTTTTTTTCGACCTCATCCGTCGTGACCGTCTCCTCTTTCAAGAATTCCCTCCGCCTTCCTTCCTGAAGGCTCCCCCTGCATCCCTTCATCCGTTTTTTTCGTCGTCGTGTCCGACACTCGGACCCTTTCCCATGTTTCCCGGATGGGTTTTTCCGAGGGCTTTCCCGCGCTCCCGTGGTTTCTTTCACAACGTTTTGCGAAATCTCAGAGCGTATAAGCCGTTCTCTTTAGGTGGGATGCCTTAAGCGCCTCATTTTCCTGGATTTCAGGCGAGTATAGTGGAAAAAGGGCCCGTTCCCGCATCCCCCTCCGGACGCCTCCCTCCGCCTTCCGAGGCCTTGGAAGGCACCAAAGACAACGGCGTCCGGCAAGAGGAGGGGGCCGCGGGGCGGGGACCCTTCATACATACCCATGCAAACGGTTCTAACAGGAGAAAACCATGCAGAAACGAACAATGATCATGGCGGGTCTCGCCGCCGGCATCCTCGCCGCCCTCGCGGGATGCAAGAACGAGGCCCCCACCGCCAAGGAACAGGCGGCCGAGGCCCTCATGCCCATCGGCGTCGTGCAGATCGTCCAGCACCAGGCCCTCGACGAGGCCTCCCGCGGCATCGTCGACGGACTCGCCGAACGCGGCTACAAGGACGGGGTCAACATCAAGCTCGACATCCAGAACGCGCAGGGCGACCAGTCCAACCTCCACCACATCGTCAACCGCTTCATCTCCGACAAGTCGCGCGTGATCTTCGCCGTGGCCACGCCGGCCGCCCAGAGCGCCGCCTCCGCCACGAAGACGATCCCGATCGTCGCCACCGCGGTGACGAACTTCGAGATCGCCAAGCTCGCCAAGAGCAACGAACATCCGGGCGGCAACGTCACGGGCGTCTCCGACATCAACCCCGTGGCCGACCAGCTCAAGCTCCTCCTGGAGCTCGACCCCAATGTGAAGGCGGTCGCCGCGCTCTACAACTCGAGCGAGGTGAACTCCGAATTCCAGGTGGGGCTCTTGAAGAAGGCCGCCGCTGAACTCGGCGTCGAGGTCGTCGACGCCACCGTCACCAACGTCAACGAGATCCCGCAGGTCGTCAGGAACGTCGTCGGCCGCGTCCAGGGCATCTACGTCCCGACCGACAACGTGATCGCCTCGGCGCTCCCGGCCGTCATGAAGGTGGCCGTCCCGGCGCACCTGCCCGTGATCGCGGGCGAGGGTGAACCCGTGCGCGGCGGCGCGCTCGCCTCGATCGGCGTCGACTACTACGAACTCGGCAAGATGACGGGCCGCATGGGCGCCGACATTCTCGACGGGAAGGCCAAGCCCGCCGACATGCCCATCCAGAGCCAGGTCTCCGACAAGGTGATCGTCAACATGAAGACCGCGCACGCGATCGGCATGACCATTCCCGAATCGGTCATGAAGCGCGCCGAGAAAGTGGGGGAGTGAGAAGACAGCACTGACTAGGCACCACTCGGGCGTTCCCGAGGCCCCGTCCCCCGGGACGGCTCCCCGGAACACCCGAACGGCATGAAAAGAAGATAAAACCGACGGCGCACCAAGACTTGGGGGTGATCCCCGCAGCGCCCGAGCGTACCAACAAAAGGAAAAAACTCATGTTCGACATCGATCTGATCACGGCCACCGTGGCCCAGGGCCTCATATGGTCCGTCATGGCCCTCGGGGTCTTCCTCACCTTCCGGCTCCTCGACATTCCCGACCTCACGGTCGACGGGAGCTTCCCACTCGGGGCCGCAGCCGCCGCGGCGGTGATCGCCTCCGGGCACTCCGTCGCCCTGGCGATGGCCGCGGCCGTCGTGGCGGGCGCCCTTGCAGGCGCCGTCACCGGCTTCCTGACCACCAAACTACGCATACCCGCACTCCTGGCGGGCATCCTGACGATGATCGCGCTTTATTCGGTCAACCTCAGGATCATGGGCAAGGCCAACATCCCCCTGCTCGGGGACGACACCCTGGTGACGTGGTTTGAGAACTGGTTTGCGGCCCCCTACGGGGAGTTCGTGCTCGGGGCGGTCTTCGTCCTGATCGCCGCGGAGCTCATCTACTGGTTCTTCGGAACGGAACTCGGAACGGCGATCCGCGCCACGGGCTTCAACCCGAGGATGGCCCGCTCCCAGGGGATCAACACCAACGTGATGATCGTGCTCGGACTGATGATCTCCAACGCCCTCGTGGCGTGCTGCGGCGCCGTCGTCGCGCAGAGCCAGGGCTTCGCCGACGTCGGCATGGGCGTGGGCACGATCGTGATCGGCCTGGCGAGCGTGATCATCGGTGAGGTGGTCGTCGGCAACCTCTCCTTCAAGACGAGTCTCATCGCCGTCGTGCTCGGCTCGGTCCTCTACCGCGTCGTCATCATGGTGGTGCTCGCCCTCGGCATGCCGCCCAACGACCTCAAGCTCTTCACGGCCGTGATCGTCGCGCTCGCGCTCTCGCTGCCGCTCGTCAAGGGACGCGCCAAGAGGCTCTTCGCCAGCGCGGCGTAGACCTCGTCCCGGCAATGAACCACTCACGACGAAGCGACAAGGAGACACAAGATGCTTGAAATCAAGAACGTCAGGAAGACCTTCTTCCCCGGCACCCCCAATGAAAAACGCGCCCTCCAGGGCGTCGACCTCGTCCTCGAGGACGGGGACTTCTGCACCGTGATCGGCTCGAACGGCGCGGGCAAGTCCACCCTTCTGAACGCCGTGGCGGGCGTGTTCCCCGTGGATTCGGGTTCGATCGCCATCAACGGCGTGGACGTCACCCGCATGGCCGAGCACGAGCGCGCCCGCTACATCGGACGCGTCTTCCAGGACCCGATGATGGGCACCGCGGGCGGCATGATGATCGAGGAGAACCTCGCCATGGCCTACCGCCGGGGACGCCGCCCGGGCCTCGCCTGGAGCGAGCGCAAAGACGAGAAGGAGCTCTTCCGGCGCCGCCTCGCCGAGCTCGACCTCGGCCTCGAGGACCGGCTCTCCGCCCACGTGGGCACGCTCTCGGGCGGCCAGCGCCAGGCGGTCACGCTCCTCATGGCCACGCTCGTGCGCCCGGAGCTGCTCCTTCTTGACGAACACACCGCGGCGCTCGACCCGAAGACCGCCGAGAAGGTCCTCTCGATGACCGACCGGATCGTCACCGGGGAGCACCTCACCACGCTCATGATCACCCACAACATGAGGGACGCGCTGCGTTTCGGCAACCGCCTCGTGATGATGCACGACGGCCGCGTCGTGGTCGACGTGAAGGGCGAGGAGAAGAAGAACCTCAGGCCCGTCGACCTCCTCGAGATGTTCGAGAAGAACGGCCGCGGGCCCTCCGACGCGATGATGCTCGGCTGAGTCCCGACGGGAAGAACGATCACCCAAAAAAGGAACCGCAGGAAGACGATGTCTTCCTGCGGTTTTTGTCAACCATCGGGGAGGATGGTTTCTCCTCCCCCTCGGACGGGGCCGGCCTTCACCCCGGCTTGTCCGTCCTCAGGAGCGGAAAGGGTTCACCGTGCCTCTTAGGCGCGGCGGTCCAGACGGGCGTAGGGCGCGTCGTAGACCTTGATCTGCGGGAGTTCGCCGCGGTACTTCCTCACCTGGACGAGGGCCGTCGAGGCGATGTTGCCGCAGGCGAGGCGGCTGGTGGGCTTGTCCATCGTGAGCGTGTTGGAGTTGCCGCGCACGTCGATGGTTTCGCCGCCGACCTTCTGAGGATCATACCAGGCGCCGTGATGGATGCAGATCACGCCCGGCATGACGCGGTCCGTGACCCAGGCGCCGGCGAGCACCTTGCCGCGCTTGTTCTCGACGAGGACGACGTCGCCGTCGACGATGCCGCGGGCCTTGGCGTCCACCGGGTTGATCCAGCAGGGTTCGCGGCCCTCGATGTTGGCGAAGTTCCTCGAGCTCGAGCCGTCGAGCTGGCTGTGCAGACGGTAGCGGGACTTGCAGGCCATGAAGGCGAGCGGGGTCTCGGCCGTGCGGTTGGTCACGCCCTCGGTCGGCTGGATGTAGCTCGGGTGGCCCAGGCAGTCGTCGTAGCCGTAGGAGGCGATCTTCGGCGAGAAGAGCTGGATCCTGCCGCTTTCCGTGGAGAGCGGATGGGCGGCCGGGTCCTTCCTGTAGTCGGCGTAGGCGACGTAGTCGCGGTCCTTGGGCTTGACGTCGAACATGAAGTAACCCTTCTTCCAGAACTCCTTGAATTCGGGCATCTCCACGCCCATCTTGGCGCCCATGCGGCGGGACTGCTCGTAGACGCGTTCGATCCACTGGTTCATGGTGAGGCCCTCGGTGAAGGCCTCCTCCATGCCGAGGCGCTTGGCGAGTTCGGAGAAGATCCAGAAGTTGGGCTTGCTCTCGAACTGCGGCTCGATGGCCTGCTGCATGGCGACGATGCCGTCGTTGGTGTAGCTGCCGATGTTGGTGATGTCGTTGGTTTCAAAGGTCGTGCAGGCCGGCAGGACGATGTCCGCCTCGCGGGCCGTGGCGGTCCAGAAGATGTCGGAGACGATCACCGTCTCGGGCTTCTTCCAGGCGCGGCGCAGGCGGTTCGTCTCGGGCTGGTGGGCGTACGGGTTGCCGCCCGCCCAGAACACGAGGCGGATGTCCGGATAGGTGACCTTGCCGCCGTTGAAGTCGATCGTCTTGCCCGGGTTGATGAAGGCGTCGACGAAGCGCGCGACCGGCATCGTGCCCTTGCCCTTCCAGTTCTTGTTGAAGGACTTGACGGGCTTCGGGGATCCGGGGAGGCCCGAGAGGAACGGGCCGTTGCAGGACGGGCACCCGCCGTTGGAGTAGGCGTAGTTGGTGCCGATGCCGCCGCCCGGGAGGCCGATCTGGCCGAGCACGCTCGCCAGGGCGAAGCCCATCCAGTGGCTCTGTTCACCGAAGTCGATGCGCTGGATGCCCCAGCCCATCATGATCATGGTGCGGTGGTCGGCGAGGTCGTGGGCGAACTCGACGATCTTCTCCTTCTTGACGCCGCAGACCTTTTCGGCCCAGGCCGGGGTCTTCTCGACGCCGTCGGTCTTGCCGGCGACGTAGTCGAGGAATTCCTTGTGGCCGGCCGTGCAGCGCTCGAGGAAGTCCTTGTCGGCCTTGCCGGAGCGGACGAGCTCGTGGATCATGCCGAGCATGAAGGCGCAGTCCGTGCCGGGGCGCGGGGCGATCCATTCGCTGTCGAGGTACTCGGCCGTGTCGGGCTTGAGCGGGTTGACGGCGACCGTGCGGATTTTCTTGTTCTCCTTGAGCGCGCGGATGTAGCCGGCGCAGTTGTGGATCGTCGTGAACCAGTCGATGTCGTTGGTGACGATCGGGTCGCAGCCCCAGAAGACCACGCGTTCGGAGTGTTCGAGGATGTTGTCCCAGCTCGTGGCGCGCGGGTCGCCCGTGCCGACGACGTAGGGGAGGATCTTGCTGATGGCGGCCGTCGAATACGAGTTCGTCGTGGGGACGTAGCCGCCGCGCAGATTGAGGAGGCGCTGCAGGTTCGGAATCGAGGCGTTGATCTTGCCGGTGGACATCCAGCCGTAGCTGCGGCCCCAGACGGCGCTCGGGCCGTAGTTGTCGTAGACGCGGTCGATTTCCTTGGCGACGAGGTCGAGGGCCGTGTCCCAGGAGACGCGGACCCACTTGTCCTCACCGCGCTTCTCGCGGCTCTTGGGACCTTCGCGCAGGTAGCTTTCGCGGACCATCGGGAAGCGGATGCGGGCCGGCAGATAGGGCGTCTCGCCCAGGCCGGCGAGGTTCACCGACGGGGCGTAGTCGAATTCGAAGGGACGCACGCTCGTGAGCTTGCCGCCCTGGACGTGGGCGTGGACGACGCCCCAGCGTCCCGCGTTGATCACCTCGCCTTCGTCGAGCGTGGAGCGCCCGAGGTTGAAGGTCTTCGAGAGCTCGAGGTCCGGCGTGGGCATGGGATCGGGCTGGAAGAGGGCGTGCGAGTCGATGCCGGCGGGATAGTCCTACTCGAGGACGGCCTTGGTGTTGGGCGGGCACGTCACGTTGGCGGAGGCCGGTGTGGCGACGGCGCCGGCGATGCCGACGGCGGCCGTGCTGGAAATGAATTGACGACGGGAAAGTTTGCTCATCGCTGCTCCTTGGGAAATGACGTCGGAGCCGGGTTGGGGAAGGCCGGGCTCCTTCGTTTCGGGGGGCCCCGGATGGATTCTTCTTCTTCGGGGACGGTTCGTTGACCCGGGGCCTCGGACGGCGCGCACGGCGCATCCTCCGCCACCGGGGCGGTCATGATCAGTGTAGGTTTTCCAAGGGGGCTTTCAAAGGTTCGGAGAAGGCGGAATCGACGTTCGGTTTGATTTAAAACAGGGGATCCGCTTATTTACCCCGTCGTTATCCTCACTGCGGGATAACGGATGCGGGATTTTTAAGTATTAACCCTTAAGCCTTTTCCGAATAATCCGCGTTGTTAATCAATTGTAAAAATTAATATTGCATTTTGTTGCATGTAGATACAAAGCGGGCGCGGTGGAGGGACCACCGCGCCCGTGTGTCGTCGGATCCGTTTGTCAGGCCCCCGTCAGGGGGCCCTCAGATCAGAAGCCGCGCTTCTTGTTCTCCTCGAGGGCGGTGCGCACGACCTTGCGCGCCAGGGCCGAGGTGGGGTCGATCATGACGACCTCCTTGCCCGCGCAGGGGAAGTGGTCCGACTCGCTCATGATGAGCGGGAGTTCGGTGCAGCCCAGGATGAGCACGTTGCAGTCGAAGTTCTCGACGAGGTACTCGGCGGCCTTCTTGAGGTCCTCGTAGCACTCGCCCGTCGTGAAGCCGGCCTTGGCGCCCTTGGGGCCGTAGATGGCGTTCATGACGCGCTTCTGGTTCTCCTCGTCGGGCGTGAAGATCGGCAGGCCGAGCTCCTCGGCGCGCTTGCCGTAGATGCCCGACTTGACGGTGCCCGAGGTGGCGAGCAGGCCGATCCTCGCTTTCTTGCCGAGCTTCTCGAGGATCTCCTCCATCGTCGTCTGCTGCATGTTGATGAACGGGATCGACAGGCGGCGTTCAAGGAACGGGACGAAGGCGTGGGCCGTGTTGCAGGGGACGATCACGGCGTCGCAGCCGTCCGCCTCGAGGCGGCGGGCGCAGTCGAGCATGGCGATCGTCGGGTCCTCGCCGCCCTCGAGCAGGCACACGGTGCGGTCGGGAATCTGCGGGTTCTGTTCGACGACCACGCGGATGTGTTCCTGGTCGTTCTTGGCCGGGGTGGCCTTGGTGATCTTGTCGTAGAGGTCCACGGTCGCCGCGGGCCCGAGGCCGCCGATCATGCCGACCTTGAAGGGGCGCGGCTTGCGGGCGGGGCGGTGGCCCATGGTGACTTCGGCGGCGAGCACGGGGAAGGCGATCGCGGGGACGCCGGCGCTCTGGAGGAGCGCGGCGACGGCGGCGGCGCCCTGGCCGAACACGCAGATCACGTCGGAGAGCTTGCTTTCCATGAAGGTGACCACCTTCTCGACGATCGCGGCGCCGTCCACGGAGCCTTCGAGGTGCAGCGCGGCGCGGCCGCCGAGTTCTTCGGCGGGGATCTCCTCGCCCACGGTGAGCGCGGTGATTGAGTCGGATTCGGCGAGGCGGCCGAGTTCGGCGAGCAGTTCGACGGGGCCGAGCACCGGCACGGAGACGTGCTTCTTGACGGCCTCGATCCACTTCCAGAGGCGTTCGTCGGCGGCGACGACGGCGTCGGCGGCGTGGTCCTCGAGGGCGCGCACGAGGTCGAAGAGCTCCATCTTCTCGTCGGCGGCGTCGGCGTCATCGGCGAGGCGCACGCGGCGGATGATCGGGATCAGACGGGATTCGGTGAGTTCGGCCGCCTTCTCGAGGGATTCGATGTAGGGGCGTTCCGCTTCGGCGTTGTCGGCGCAGATGAGCCCGATGACGACGGGCGCTTGCTTTTCATTGGTCATGAGAGTCTCCTCAGTTTTTATTTCTTGTGGTTGTTCAAGGCGGGGGAAGGGTTCTTCCGTCTTGGTCATGACGGCCCCCGCAGTCGATGGTTCATTATCGCCCAAATGCCGCTGCGAATCGTCTTCTTTCCTTCGGGGTACTCAAAATGGGGCATTAAAAACCGCGTGAAGAGCGGATTTTCAGGGTTTTCACTTATGACAAGGCGTTGTGTTTTCTTCCCGGTGAAGGAGAAGTGCGGTGGAAGGCCGTTACGACCGGATTGGAACGACGGTCGGGAGGCACGATGGAGGGGCGGATGTGAAGAAACCCCGGCGGGGGCGTCCTATCTCTTGGACGTCCCCGGCCGGGGTTCCTCTGTGGGTGCGTTCAGGCCCGGGTGATCAGGCGAGGCCGGTGATCCTGCCGTCCCTGACGTCGATGTTCAGGGCCGCGGGAGCCTTCGGGAGGCCCGGCATGCGCATGATGTCGCCCGTCGTCACGACGATGAAGCCCGCGCCCGCGTTGAGGATCAGGCGCTGGACCGGCACTTCGAAGCCCTCGGGGGCGCCGGAGAGCTTGGCGTCCGCGGAGAACGAGAACGGCGTCTTGGCGATGCACACGGGCAGCTTGTCGTAGCCCATCGCCTCGAGGCGCTTGAGGTCCTTCTTGGCGTCCTTGCTCCATTCGAGGCGGCCGGCCTTGTAGATCCCGGAGGTGATCTTCGTGATCTTCTCGACGAGCGTGTCCTCGAGGCCGTAGGTTTCGTGGATCTCGGCGCCGCGGTCGGCGGCGGCCATCACGGCGTCGGCGAGCTCGAGGGCGCCTTCGCCGCCCTTTTCAAAGCCCTTGGAGAGCGCGCAGGCCACGCCCAGGCGGGCCGCTTCGGCGCGGATCACGTCGAGTTCCTCCTCGGCGTCGGTCCAGAAGTGGTTGATCGCGACGACGACGTTGAGGCCGAAGGCCTTGAGATTCTCGATGTGGCGCGTGAGGTTGGGGAGGCCCTTCTTGAGGTTCTCCACGTTCACTTCGCCCAGGGCCTTCAGGTCCTGGCCGCCGTGCCACTTGAGGGCGCGCGTGCTGGTGACGAGGACCGCGGCGGAGGGCTTGAGGCCCGCGGCGCGGCACTTGATGTTGATGAACTTCTCGGCGCCGAGGTCCGCACCGAAGCCCGCCTCCGTGACGGCGTAGTCGCCCATGGCGAGGGCCGTGCGGGTGGCCGCGACGGAGTTGCAGCCGTGGGCGATGTTGGCGAACGGGCCGCCGTGGATCAGGGCGGGGGTCCCTTCGAGCGTCTGAACGAGGTTGGGCTTCATGGCCTCCTTCAGGAGCGCCATGAGGGAGCCGGCGACCTTGAGGTCGGCCACGGTCACGGGCTTGTCTTCGCGGTCGATGCCGACGACGATGCGTTCGAGGCGGGCGCGCAGGTCCTCCTCGGAGTCGGCCAGGCACACGACGGCCATCAGTTCGGAGGCGGCCGTGATGTCGAAGCCGGTTTCAGCGGGGGTGCCGTTGGCGCGGCCGCCCAGACCCGTGATGATGTTCCTCAGGGAGCGGTCGTTGACGTCCATCACGCGCTTCCAGAGGATCTCCTTGAAGTCGACCTGGCCCTGGTGGCGGGCGTTGTCGATCAGCGCGGCGAGCAGGTTGTTGGCGCTCGTGATCGCGTGGAAGTCACCCGTGAAGTGCAGGTTGATCGGCTCCATCGGCAGGACCTGGGAGTAGCCGCCGCCCGTGGCGCCGCCCATCATGCCGAAGACGGGGCCGAGGGAGGGTTCGCGCAGGGCCAGCACGGCCTTCTTGCCGCGGCGGTGGATGGCCTGGGCGAGCGCGATCGACGTGGTGGTCTTGCCCGAGCCCGCGGGCATGCCCGAGGTGGCGGTCACGAGGACGAGGCGGCCCTTGGCGGGGCGGGACTCATGGACGTCCACCTTGGCCATGTAGCGGCCGTAGGGTTCGTATTCGGCTTCCGAAAGCCCCGCTTCGCGGGCGATTTCGGAGATGGGTTTGAGTTTGGCCTGTTGGGCGATCTCGATGTCGCTGAGCACGTTGGTCTCCTTGAGTGTGATCTCTTGGGGGTGGTTCGAAGGATTCTCCGAGTATAGCCACTCGGAGGTAGATGCTGGCGCGGCACGCCGTCCGTAAACGGGCGCGACGGCCTTCAATCAGGGTTAATCCCGATGCTTTTCCGAGCAGGAGGGCGGCTCCCTTTCCGGAAAAAGCGAAGGCCCGTTTGAAACGGGCCTTCGGATTCGGGACGGATTGTCAGAGCGGGTCGCCCGAGCGGAGCAGCAGGCGCGCGATCTCGGCGGCGTTGTGCATGTCGAGCTTGCGGTAGGCGGCGCCTCGGTGCACCTGGACGGTCTTCTCGGAGATGCCGAACTCGCGTGCGACCTCCTTGTTCGAGTAGCCCTGGCTCACCATGCGGATCACTTCGCGCTCGCGCTGGGTGAGCTGTTCGAGGCGGCTCTTGAAGTCGGCCACTTCGGCGAAGTTGCGGCGGTGGGCGAGGTTCTTGGCGACGGCGTTCTCGATCGCCTCGAGCAGGCGCTGGTCGTCGACCGGCTTCTGGAGGAAGTCCATGGCGCCCGCCTTGAGGGTCTGGACGGCCATGTCGATGTCGCCGTGACCGGAGATGAAGATGATCGGCAGGTCGCAGCCGATCTCCGTGAGCTTGTTCTGGAGCTCGAGCCCGGACATGTGCGGCATGCGCACGTCGAGGAGCATGCACCCGGGACGGGCGAAGTCGTTGCTCGAGAGGAAGGAGACCGCATCGGCGTAGGTCGCGACGTCCCAGCCTTCGCCTTCGATGAGGAAGGCCCAGGAGTTGCGCATGGCATCGTCGTCGTCGATCACGCGGATGAGCGGCGTATCAATCTTTTGCGGGGAGAACATTGGCACTTCTGTGGGTCCTTTTTATTCTGGATGCGTGGAGGGCAGCCCTTTCCCGATGGCGGGACGGCACGGCCCCACGCCTTTCAATTGGTCTTAAACACAAACCATTTTAACCTGAAAAAAATGCGCCGCGGGGGTGCGGAGCGGATAATCGGAAAAGGAGGGGGAAGGTCGGGTTCGGGCCGCGCGCGTCCCCGGCATCCCCGTTATACTTTCTTATGAAGGGGGGAGGTCCCGTCGTGCGGAGCCTCCCCCCGACCGACCCGAGACCACGCACGACCACGCCAACGGACAGACCCCAAAGGAGATCCATGTCGAAACTGAGACGCCGCCTGGGCATCCTCTGCGTCATCGCGGCCGCCGCGGGACTCACCGCCTGCGGGACCGAACGCTATCCCTCCGAGATCCCCGCCTCGGCGCTCGAGGTGCTCCCGAGCTACGACGAGGTGTGCCTCCTCGAGTCGAGCCACCTGACGACGCAGGCCCTGACCGACGCCCTCGAGAGCGGGCTGCGCGCCACCGGCGCCAACGTGCGCTTCCTCCCGGCCGGGGA
>CAJMRV010000036.1 GCA_905215795.1 uncultured bacterium
AAACTCGAGATCCCATTACCCGCCTAAAAGTGTATCTAGCAGGCGGGAATTTGGGCTTCTTCCGGTTTCGTCGGCGCCGGCCTGTCCACACGGACCGCGGTGCCGTGACGAGAATCCTCTATCAGGCCTTGACGGCGGCCTTGAACTGGGCGCCCGGGGTGAACTTCGGGGCCTTGCAAGCGGCGATCTTGATCTGAGCGCCGGTCTGGGGGTTGCGGCCCGTGCGGGCGGCACGTTCGGAAACGCTGAAGTTGCCGAAACCGATGAGGCGGATTTCTTCGCCCTTGGCGACGGTTTCAACGACGGTTTCGGTGAAGGCATCGATCATGCGGCCGGCGTCGGCCTTGGTGGTGCCAAGCTTCGCGGCGAGAACGTCGATCAATTCGGACTTGTTCATTTTGTGTGTCTCCTAATCAGTAAGACATGGGTGATGGGATTCCCATCGATACGAGCATCGGTGAGAAAAAACCGATTGGGGGATGACATGCTCCCGCGGCCTGAACCGCAGTCACGTCTAGGGTTTGAGATTTACCCCGCATCGTTTGATGTGACTATATCTCAGGCGTTGAGCGCTTTCTATACCTCCTAATGGGTACCGAGTTGGGGCCCTCCGCGGGTCGTTTCGGGGAGGGCGGTCCGGGTGGTTTCGAAAAAATCGCGAAATCTGTGGAAAACGTGTGTAAAAATCGCTGTGTCAGTAGTGATAACCCCAATTGGAGCCGTTCAGAGTACCTACTAACCCTTAAATCGAACGACGGGGAGCCTGAAACAGGCTCCCCGTAGGCGTTTCGGCGTTTTTTTGATATTAATCAAAGAAACGGGATTCAACAGATGCGCGGAAGCTGCTCGCCGGCGAGCCAGTCGACCATCCGGCGCCCTCCCATGAGGGTCTGCATCTCCACGTAGCCGGGCGCGACGACGTCGGGGGCGACCACTTCACCCACCTTCGCGGCGTCGCGTCCCTCGGGTCGCGAGCGCATGGCCTCGAGTGCCGCCTCCGCCTCGTCGGCGGGGCAGATCACGATGAGCTTCCCTTCATTGGCCACATAAAGCGGGTCGAGTCCGAGGAACTCGCAGGCGGCCTGCACTTCGGGGCGCACCGGGATCGTCTCTTCATGGAGCAGGATCCCCGCCTTGCTCTGGCCGGCGATTTCATTCAACGTCGTGGCGAGGCCGCCCCGGGTCGGGTCGCGGAGCACGTGGGTGTGCGGCGCGGCCTTGAGGACCGCCTCGACGAGGGCGCTCAGGGGCGCCGTGTCCGATTCGATCGTCGTTCCGAAGGACATCCCCTCGCGGAGGCTCATCACGGCCATGCCGTGGTCGCCCATGGTGCCAGAGACGAGCACGGCGTCACCGGGTTTCGCACGCTCCCCGCTCGTCGCCTCGGGGACGATCGCCTCGCCGATCCCGGTCGTCGAGATGTAGAGGCCGTCGCCCTTGCCGCGTTCGACGACCTTCGTGTCGCCCGTGACGACGGCGACGCCCGCTTCACGGGCCGTGGCGGCCATGGAGGCGACGATCCGCTCGAGCGTGGCGAGGGGGAATCCCTCCTCGAGGATGAAGGTGGCGGCGATGTAGAGGGGCTTCGCGCCGCAGACCGCCACGTCGTTGACGGTGCCCGCGATGGCGAGCCGTCCGATGTCGCCGCCCGGGAATTCAAGCGGGCTGATCACGTGGGCGTCGCAGGAGACGCACACCGGGTGCGTGATCGGCGGGAGGATCGCCCCGTCGTGGCCCCGGTCGAGCCACTCGTTGGTGAAGTGGCGCGCGAAGAGGTCTTTGATCAACTGGTGGGAGGCGAGGCCGCCCGAGCCCTGCGTCATGTCGATCGTGCCCGAGACGAGGTCGAGCGGCTGCATGTATCCGGTCTTTCTGTTGCTCATGAGTGTGTCCTTATCCTTTCCTTTTTGACGTTCAGTGCTCCGTGTCGTCCTCATCCTCCGCGGCCACCGAGCGTCGTTCGTAGGTGAAGGCCGCCGCGCAGGCGCCCTCGCTCGAGACCATGCACGCGCCCATGGGGTGGCTCGGATTGCAGAGCTTTCCGAAGAGCTTGCACTGCTGCGGGGTCTTCTCCCCGCGCAGGATCGCGCCGCAGGCGCAGGCCTTGTTGTCGGCGGCGCCCGTGTCGACGAACGTGAAGTGGCGTTCGGCGTCCCAGGGGGCGAAGCGTTCGCGCAGCTTCACGGCGGAATGCGGCACGAAGCCGAGGCCCCGCCATTCGAACTCGTCCCTGAGTTCGAACGTCTCTTCGCAGAGCGCGAGCGCCTTTTCGTTGCCTTCGCGCGTCACGGCGCGGGTGAATTCGTTCTCCACCTCGTGGCGGCCGTCATTCACCTGCCGCACGAGCATCAGGATCGACATGAGCATGTCGAGCGGCTCGAAGCCGGCGATCACCACGGGGAGGCCCCAGTCGCGGGCGAAGGGTTCGTAGGGGGCCGAGCCGATCACGGTCGAGACGTGCGCCGGGCCCACCAGGCCGTCGAGCTTCGGGGCGTTCGGGTTGGTGCGCCCGGAGACGAGGATGTGCTCCATCGCGGCGGGCGTGAGGACGTGGTTGCAGAAGACGAAGAAGTTCGTGAGGCCCAGCTTCTCGGCCGTCTTCAGGGCCACCGCCGTCGGGGGCGTGGTCGTCTCGAAGCCGATCGCGAAGAAGACGACGCGCTTCTCCGGGTTCTCACGCGCGAGCGCGAGCGCGTCCATCGGGGAGTAGACCATGCGGATGTCCGCGCCCTCGGCCTTGGCCTTGAAGAGCGAGCGCCCGCGGCCGGCGGGCACCCTCATGGTGTCGGCGTAGGTGCAGAGGATCACGTCCTCGTGGGTGGCGATCTGCATGGCCATGTCGATCCTCGCCACGGGGAGCACACAGACGGGGCAGCCCGGGCCGTGGATCATCCTGAGGTTCTTCGGGAGGAGGTCCTGGAGCCCCCAGCGGGAGAGCACGTGGGTGTGCCCGCCGCAGAACTCCATGAAGCGGTATTGACGCTCGGGGCGCACTTCGGCGGCGATCGTCTCGGCGATCGAGCGCGCCTGGGCGCCGTCGCGGTATTCGGTGACGTACTTCATCGTTGCTTGTTTCCGGTTATTCTTGTTTGTTTCGGGGTCGTCGGGGCGGTCAGGAGGCGCAGGCCTCCGTGAGGGGGGTGCCCGCGTCTTCGAGGGCGGCCAGGGTGCGCCGGGCCTCCTCCTCGTCGATGCGGTTGAGGGCGAAGCCCACGTGGACGATCACCCAGTCGCCCGGGACGGGGTCCTCGATGAGTTCGACGTCGACCTCCTTGGCCACGCCGCCGATGTCGACGAGCGCGGTCTCCTCATTGATGATGCTTCGGATTTGTCCGGGAATGGCGAGGCACATTTTCTCAATCTTCCTTTTCGCTTGGACGGGCCGGCGTTCGACCGGCCCCCCTGTTGTTTTTCATTGATACCCGTTCGGGGTGTTTGTGTGAATCCATTTTTTGTTTGTCCTCCTCTCTGCGTCAGACCCTCCGGGTCATTTCGCCGAGGTAGGCGTGTTCCACTTCTCCGGCGCGGTGCGCCGCGGCGGCGAGCCACGCCTCGCCGAGGGCGAGCCCTCCGTCGCCGGGCGGCGTCTTCGAGGGGAGGGCGGCCTCGAGGCCGGCCTCCGAGAGGCGTTTGACGAGTGTCTTCATCAGACGCGCGTTCATGAGGCAGCCCCCGCCCGCGGCCACGAGCGTGTCCGTTTCGGGGACGAGCCCGCGCAGGACGAGGCGGCTCCTCAGTTCCACGGCCCAACGTGCGGTCAGTTCCGCGAGGGTGTTTTCAAAGAGCATGGCGCCGCGTTCGGGGTCGAACCCGGCTTCGGAGGTGAAGTCGACGAGCGCCCTGGCGAGTGGAACGAGGTCGAGCACGCCCCGGTCGTCGACCGTGAAGCGCACGTTCCAGGTCTCGTCGGGATCTGCGTTCCCGGCGGCGGCCTTGATGCGGGCCCGGTGGGCGGCCGATTCGAGGAGCATCGCCGCGGTGGCCTCGTCGTTCTGCTTCAAGGCGAGTCCGAGGAGTGCGGAGGCGCCGTCGTACCAACGGCCCATCGAGCTCGTCCTCGGGGAGAGCTTCGGATTGGCGATGAGCTGCGGGAGGAGTTCGATGTGACCCACGCGCGGGAAGCGGCGGGCGAAGTCCGTGGCTCCGACGAGGTCCATGATGGCGGCGCCCATGCGCCAGGGCTCGAGCGCGGCTTTGTCGCCCCCGGGGAGCGCGAGTTCGGTGAGGTGCCCGATCCGCCGGAAGCCGCGGCTCTCGACGAGGAGTGCCTCGCCGCCCCAGATGCCTCGCGAGGGACCCAGTCCCACGCCGTCCAGGGCGAGTCCGAAGGTGGGCTTGACGCGTCCCGTCTCGGCCATGACGACGCCCAGGTGGGCCGCGTGGTGGTAGATTGGAATCCAGGGGAGATCGTGCTCGACCGCCCACTGGCGAGCAAGGCGGGTCGACGGGAAGTCGGGGTGCACGTCCGAGCTCACGAGCGTGGGCTTGAGTTCGAAGATGCCCCTCAGGTGGCGCAGGCTCTCGACGAGGTGGAGCGCCATCCCCTGGTTCCGCAGGCTCCCGACGTGGGGCGTGAGGAACGCCTCGTTTGCGCGCAGGAAGGCGCCGGTGTTCTTGAGGTAGGGGCCGAAGGCGACCACTTCCGGATCGCCCGCGTGCTTTTCCGTATCGACAGGGAGCTTCACGGCCTCGGGCGCCCAGCCGCGGGCGCGGCGGATGAAGACCGTGCGGCCGTCGACGATGCGGACCACCGAGTCGTCGCAACGGCAGACGATGGCGCGGTCGTGCATGAGGAACGCGTCTGCGATCCCCGAGAGGCGCTCGCGCGCCTCCGTGTTGTCGATGACGAGCGGCTCGCCGCTGAAGTTCGCCGAGGTCATGACGAGGACCGGGGACTGCGCCGCTTCGAAGAACCAGTCCGTCCCCTCGGGACGTCCGCAGAGTTCATGAAAGAGGAGCGCGTGGAGCGGCGTGTAGGGGAGCATGATCCCGAGCCACGCGAGGCCGTCCGCGATTCCCGGCATCGCCGGGGCCGAGCGCTTCTTCTCGAGGAGCACGATCGGATGCGCGGGCGAGGTCATCACGGCTTCTTCGGCCGGATCGACGAGTGCGATCTCCCGGGCGCTCGGGACGTTCGCGACCATCAGCGCGAGGGGCTTCTCGTCGCGGGCCTTGCGCTCCCGGAGGCGCTTCACCGCCTTCGCGTCGAGCGCGTCGACGACGAGGTGGAAGCCCCCGAGCCCCTTGACGGCGAGGATGCCGCCCGAGCGGACGACGTCCCCGGCGAGTTCCAGCGGATCGCCCTTGGGGTGGCTTCCGTCGGGGAGCATGAATTCGAGCTGTGGGCCGCATTCGGAGCACGCCGTGGGCTGCGCGTGGAAACGGCGGTCCAACGGATCGGCGTATTCACGGGCGCATTCGGGGCACATCGGGAACGAGGCCATCGAGGTCTGGGCGCGGTCGTACGGGAGGCGCCGCGTGATCGTGTAGCGCGGACCGCAGTGGGTGCAGTTGGTGAAGGCGTAGAGGTGGCGGCGGTTGCCGCGGGTGAAGATGTCGGCGAAGCATTCCCGGCACGTCGAGGCGTCGGCCGTGATGGCGGTCTTCACTTCTCCTCCTGCGGGCGAGGCGTGGATCGTGAAGGCGGAGAGGCCTTCAAGGGCGGAGGGCTTCTCCTCGACGGAGTCGATCCGGGCGAGGGGGGGCTTCTCCTCGATCAAGCGCCGTTTGAACGCGTCGAGCGCCCCCGGGGCCCCCTCGAGGTGCACGAGCACCCCCGCCACGTCGTTGTAGACGTAGCCAGAAAGACCCAGTTCCAGGGCGATCCGGTAGACGGTGGGCCGGAAGCCCACGCCCTGGACGAGCCCCTTGACACGCACGTCGCGTGCGCTCTTTTCCGCAGGATTCATGGCTCTTGTTCCTTCTTCCTTCTTGTTTTTCGTGCCGCATGCTTTTCTTGATGCACGGGTCACCTTCCCACATTCTCGCCCCGGAGCGGCGTCCTGTCGAGCCTCGTCCGGGGATCCGTCCGTACGGCGGGTCCTCCGACGCGACGGGCCGCGGGGCCGCCTTGTCCGTGCGGCCGCCGGGCGGCCCGTTTCAGTCCGGATTCTTCCCGGGGGTCATCGGCGCGGGGCCTTGGGGAATCAGAGTCCCGCGAGGACGAGCTGGGCGGCGATCCACGCCTCCCACTTATCCATGCCGTCGCCCTTGATTGCGGAGAGGCGCATCGTGCGGATCTTCGGATTGACGCGGCGGGCGTTCTCCTCGGCCTTGTCGGCGTCGAAGGGGACGTACTCGAGGAGGTCGACCTTGGTGAGGATCATCAGGTCGGCCGCGCGGAACATGTCGGGGTATTTGAGCGGCTTGTCGTCGCCCTCGGTGACCGAGAGGAGCACCACCTTGTGCGCCTCGCCGAGGTCGAACTCGGCCGGGCAGACGAGGTTGCCGACGTTCTCGATGAAGAGCACGGCGTTCTCCTCGGGCTCGAGGTGGCCGACGGCGTGGCGGACCATGGCGGCGTCGAGGTGGCAGCCCTTGCCGGTGTTGATCTGGAGGGCCTTCACGCCCGTGGCGCGGATGCGTTCGGCGTCGTTGTCGGTCTGCTGGTCGCCTTCGATCACGGCCGCCTTCATGCGGTCCTTGATCCGTTCGAGCGTGCGGGCGAGCAGTTCGGTCTTGCCCGAGCCGGGGCTCGAGACAAGATTGAGGGCGAGGACGCCCCGTTCACGGAAGAGGGCGCGGTTTTCCGCGGCGACGGCGTCGTTCCTGGCGAGGATGTCCTCCTCGATCGAGACGGCGCGCGCGGCGTCGGTGCCGTGCATGTGGGAGTGCTCGGGCGCGTCCCCGTGGTGATGGTGGCCATGACCGTGTTCGTGGTCATGGTCGTGGTGATGGTGTTCGTGATCGTGGTCGTCGTGATAGTGGGTCGTCACGTTGCCGTTCTCGTCCACGTGGGTGTGCATGTGGCCGCCGTGGCCGCCGCATCCGCAGGTTGTGCACATGGTGCTGGCTCCTTTTCATCTTCTTGCTGCGGGAGGGAGGATTCCCTCCCGGTGCGGAGCGCCTCCCCGTCTAGGGGATTCCTCCGCCTTGATTCGATTGTAGGCAAGAAACGAGGCTTTCCCCATCCCCCTAAAGTCTTAGGGGCGTGGAAAACCATGCGGCGAAGTGCTTATCCCGTTGGTTTCGGGGTATATTGGAACCTGACCCGACAAAAGGAGGGCGCCGCCCGAAGCTCCAACCCCCGGGACGCCCGGATACAAGCGGCACTAAGGAGGGACGGTTCCGTCCCGCCAACGGGACACCGCTTTCCGAGACCCTCCGGGGGCTTTGGAGACGCCCCCTCGGGCGCGAGCCCGCGTGTTTCAAAAACTCACAAACTAACAAACCAACGACCTCTCAACTCTCACTCTTTTGCCGACCGACGTCCCCGTCCGCGGGGACCCCGGTGCGATGCACCGCCCCTCCGGAGAGGCAGGGAAAGGAATGAAACCATGACCCGACAGGACAACAACAAGGACAATCAGGTGGGAACCCAGGGCATCACGCTCCTCAAGCAGGTTCTCGGACGCACCCCGCGGCAGAGCGCCGCCAACTGGTTCGGCATCTCCGTGGAGGAGCTCGACGGACTGCTGAGGGGTGACTGCGCCATGAGCCCCGAAATCATCCAGCGCGCACGCGATCTCCTCGGCTCGGACTCCTCGCCCTGGCTCAAGGGGATCAACGAGGGCGGCGTCGAGAAGCCCTCCGACATCGAGGGCGTGAAGAAGGACGCGTAGGCGGCCTCAACGACACCGCATCGGATTCATGCACGAAGGCCGGCACGGGGACGCATCCCATGCCGGCCTTCGTCGTCTTCACGGAGGACTCCCGCCGGGGCCTCCGCAGAGGGCGGGTCACCGGACCCGCCCCTGAAGATCCTTTCTTTGTTCCTTACTTCCCGTCCTTTCCGTTTCCGCCGCCTTCGTCGTTTGCCTCGTCCTTGTCCCCCTCATCGTCCGCGGGGAGGAAGTCCACGACGCGCATCTCCTTTCCCTGGACGGGTGCGAGATGGTAGCCGCCGCACTTCGGACAGGCGTCGCCGAACCGGTGCAGGGGGACGTTTTCCGAGCAGTCCATGCACCATGCGACGCCTTCGGGCCGCTCGATCGCGAGCCGTGCGCCTTCGGCGGGGCCGCCCTTGGTGACGGAGAGCCAGGCGAACTCCAGACTCGGGATGTCCACGCCGGCGAGTTCGCCGATCCTCACGCGGACCTCCTTGATCCTTCCGATGCCGTTCTGACGGGCCGTCTTCTCGACGATGTCGATGATGCCCTCGGCGATGCTCATCTCATGCATGTGTGTTCCTTCGCGTTCTTGTTCTTGCCGGGTGTTCTTTCTTATGTCCTGATCTTTTTTACGGCCTCACGGCGTGGTGCGCACGCTGATTCTCAACGGCACGCAGGCGTCCAGGCCGAAGAGCGCCGTCCTCACGACGCGTTCGAGCGCCTCGGTCGTCGGGGGTTCCGCATGGGCGCAGGCCGCCTTGCGCGAGGTGGTGGCGAGGGCGGCGTTCAGGGCCGCCTCGGCCGCGCCGCCCGGCGTGAACTGCCACTCGGTGGGGCTCACCGCCGCGTAGAAGGGAGCGGACTTCGCCTCGTTCCCGATGTCTTCGGGCACGGGGGCGCCCGCGGGCGGTTTCGACGTCGTCATGTAGGCGAGCACGCCCCGGGCGGTCCACACGAGGGCCACGCCGCCCGAGCGTTCGGGTTCCGGATCGAGCGTGAGGACGTGTTCGAGACCGCCCTCGGTCGGGCAGCCCTCCTTGAGGCAGCGCATGGTGCGCTCGAGTTTGAGGAGCCGCGCGAGGACGAGTTCGGCGGGGCCGAATCGGCCCGCTTCGATCCGGTCGGCAAGGAGCGGATGGGCGTGTTCGGTGACGAGCGCCCCGGTGAGCCTCGGGCCGCCCTTCCAGACGGGGACCTTCTCGAAGCCCGCTTCATTCCGGAGCCGCCAGTAGAGTTCGTCGGCGAAGAATTTCGATTCCATGTCCTCGGGACGCGGCAGGAGCGGTGTGGGGCAACGTCCGAAGGAGGCGGGCAGCTGGTCGAGCGCGCGGAGGAGCCGTGCGGGACCGGTCTCGCCGCCGCGGGTCCACGCCTCGAATCCCGAGACGGTCGACACCGCGTCCGCGAAGCAGCCCGCGGGGAGTCCCGTGACGTGTTTCTCGACGAGGTCCGCGAGCACGGGGAGCGCCTTGTCGATGAGGCCGTGGGCGGCGTCGGGGTCGATCCCCGACGGCGCCGTCCCGCCGCCGCGCTTGACGATCACGCGGGCGAGTTCGGCGAGGAGCGCCCTCAGGCGTCCGAGTTCGAGCATCACCTCCCGGGGCGCCTTCTCATCGATGATCGAGAGTCCCTCGGTCATCAGGACGCGCACCGTCTCGACCGCCCCCTCGAGGGCGACTGCACGCTCGGAGAGGCACGCCTCGAGCTGGCGGCGTTCGATTTCGGAGAGTCCCCGGGCGGCCCGGCGGCAGGCGTCGAAGGCCACGAGGTGGGCGATCGGGCAGAGCGCGTAGAGGCTCGTGATGAGAAGCCGCGCCGTGTCCGTGCCCTTGGAGGCGAGCGTGTTGATCACGCCCGTGGGCCGGGTGTTGGCCAGCGTCGCCGTGAACCTGGGTTCGCCGGGGCGGCACTTGAGTTCGATCGCGATGGCGCCTGTGGGATCAAGCATCGGTGAGTTTCTTGGTGTATCGGGTGAAGAAGTCGCGCCGGTTGACGGGCTTTTCAGGCACGTCGGGCGCGGCCACGCCGGGGGCGGACTTGGCGCCCGCGGCCTTGATGGGGATGACCTTGCCGTTGCCGGAGGGGGCCTTCAGAGGCGGGAGCGGGGTCCCTTCCTCCTCGGCCTCGAGTTCGGCGCGGTCCTCCTCGGGGACCGTGAGGATCGCCTTGATGGCGGCCTCGGCGAAGGCCTCGGCCGCGGCCTGGTCCTCGATGCGGTCCACGGGGCTCATCAGGCTGAGCATCCGGTACTCGCCGAGGACGGGATCGAGCGCGGATAAGAATTCATATTCGCCCGCGGGGAGCTCCACCTCGACGAGGTCGCCCGCCTTCTTGGCGGGCCAGGCGTTCCGGTTGCCGCACGCGAGGATGATCATCATCGACCACGGGGTCGCGACGGCGCCGATCCAGTCCTCGCCCCAGCGGCGGAACTCGGTCGCGTAGACGGAGAGGCGCTTGTTGACGATCGGGAGCGACTTCATGCGCGTCTCGTAGATCTCGCGGAAGCCTTCTGCAAAGTGCTTCCTCGGCGAGGTGGAGAACACGCGCAGGCGTCCGTCGAGCGGAACGAGCCTCTTCTTTTCAATGGCGGGGGTGGTCGGCATCATCGGGTCCGTATGGGAATTCGTTTCAGGGAGCCGGCGGCCCGCCCGGGGGATTGCAGGTCCGGGCGGGTCCGGCCGGGGCGCTCCGCGCCGGCCCGTGTGGCCGGAAGGGAGGTCCCGCATCATTACGGACCAGTATAGGAAAGCCCCGCTCCCGGCGGGAGTCGCCGAAAGTATTAAGCCCTTGGTTATCAAAAGTGGCCGGGCTAGGTCGAAAGGACCTGTCGGGAGAATCGCCCGATCGGGGACTGGGGAGTCGTCGGGAAAAGGTGGAGGGGAGGCCTCTGAAAAGGGCCTTCCTCATGACGGGAAAGGAAAAAAAGCAAAAAAATGGGTGGTCGCAATGACCACCCAATAAGTTTGACGCGAACAAACCGGACCCTTAGCGTATCCCTGCTTCACTCTCCCGTCGGGCTCCCTTGCGGGCGTCCGGCGGAAAACCGGCTGCTCAAGCGTCAAAAGACAAAGACAAATGCGGCGTCCGCACACCATGGAACGTCTCCCCTCGAAGTGCATCCCAGGCTTTTGCGGCGGACGGTGCGTCACTCGCCTTCGAAAACGAATTCTCGCACGTCGAAAGGGAAAACGGCAATTAGGGATTCTCGGTATGCCGAAGGGCCGATTTGAAATGGACTTTTCAGTCAGGATTATGTATAGGGGGTTTCGAGAATGCGGAACCCATTTCCCGTTTTTTCGAACGCAATCGGACTGAATCCGGACGCCAGCCGCTCCGA
>CAJMRV010000037.1 GCA_905215795.1 uncultured bacterium
GGGCGAGGACCGCCTTCGGGCGCAGCAGTTCGATCTGGCGAGTGAGCAGGTGCAAGGCGCAGAGCTTGGCGCGCTTGTCGAGGTGCTCCGCGTCGAGCGTGCGGTACTTGATCAGGTGCGTGACGAAGAGGTCCTTGTCGCGGTCCAGGCCGATCGCCTTCATCATGTTCGAGAAGAGCTCGCCCTGCGGGCCCGTGAGGGGACGCATCTCCATGAGGTCGCCGTTGTTGGGCATCTGCGCGACGACGAGCACGCCCGAATCCGGTTCGCCCGCTCCGAAGAGGGGCTTGCCCTTGTAGTCCGGGCGCATGATCGAGAGCTCCTCCTCGAGCTTGGCGCGGCAGGCCTCCCAGTCGAGGTCGTCGTAGGCCTCGGGTTCGATCGGGTCGGGGAGCTCCTTCTCCATCGCCTTCTCGAGCTCGGCGCGGCGGCGCGCCTGTTCGCGCGGATCGGGCGCAGGGACGGCGGCCGTGAACGCGTCGGTCGCGCGCAGCGCGGGCGGTTCGGCGGCGGGGATGTTCGTGTGGGTGGTGGTCGTGGTTGCCGTGGCCGTCGTGGCCGGAGCGGCTGCGGCGGCGTTCACGGGACGGGCGGCCTGGGCCGTGCCGGCACCGGCGGGAGCGGCCGCGGTGTTGGCGGCGTTCTCCCTCGCCCGGGCGAGTTCCTCCTCGGTGGAGCGCTCCACCCAGAGCGGGCCGATGTTCATCGACTCCCAGATGCGGCACAGTTGCGGGTCGATCATGCTTGCTTCCTTGCGAGTACGCGCTGCATCACCCAGGCGTCCTCCTTGCCTTCGGGTGAATCGTAGTAGCGCTTCCTGACGCCCACGTTCTCGAAGCCGAGCTTCTCGTAGAGGGCGATGGCGTGTTCGTTGGACTTCCTCACCTCGAGGAAGAGGTTTTCGTAGTAGCCCGGGTCGCTCTTCTCGAGCGCCTCGATCATGAGTTCGATCAGGCGGCGGGCGATGCCCAGGTGCTGGTGGCTCTTCTTCACGCTCACCGTGAGGATCTGTGCGTCCGGGCTCGCTACGTCGAGCAGGCAGTTCGCCACGACGCGGTCGTTCGTGTCGAGCACGGTCCAGAACCACACGTCCTCGTTGCCGATGGCCCACTTGAAGTCGGCCGTCGACCACGGGGTGTAGAAGTTCTCGATTTCAATGAGGGCGACGTCGGCGAGGTCCTCCACTCGGGCCTCGCGGTAGCGCAGCGGTTCGGGCGACCTCGTCCGGTCGAGCGGCTTGAGCGTCGCGTTCACAGGCGTTCCCCGGCTTCGCGCTGGGCGCGCGTGAGGGCGACGCGGTCGCGCACGTAAAGCGGTGCGGCGAGCTTCGGGTCGATCGTGCGGCCGGCGAGGAAGTCTTCGCGTGCGAGCGTGGCGAAGGCCTCGGCGAAGTGCGGCTCGGCGTCGACGTGGGCGACGCCCGCGGCTTCAAAGGCCTCAGGATAGGCGGCGGGCGCGTTCCCGACCACCACGTCGGCGTGGTTTTCAGAGAGGAAGGAGGCGACGTCGGCGGGCTTGACGAGGCGGCTTTCAACCTTCTCCTCGAGACCGTCGGCCGTGACGGCGTGGACGGCGGCGTAGCACTCGTTCATGCGGGCGTCGTTCATCGTGGCGGCCACGCCCTCGAAGCCGGGGCGAGCGAGGCGCACGGAGGCGGCGAGGATCCTCAGGTTGTTGACGGGGATGACGGGGATGTTCAGGCCCCAGGCGAGGCCCTGGGCGATGCCGCAGGCGACGCGCAGCCCGGTGAATCCGCCGGGGCCCTCGCCGAAGGCGACCGCGGCGATCTCGCTCTTGGCGGCGCCGGCATCCTTGAGGAGCTTGTTCATGAGCCCGAAGACCACTTCGGCGTGGCGGCGTCCCTCTTCGGAGCGCAGGGACCGGACGGCGCCGGAGTCGATGTCGATGAGGGCGAGTTCACAGAGTTCGTTGGCCGTGTCGAGGCACAGGATGAAGCGTTTTGTCATTTTCGGGGGACGGCCCCCTTCTCTTGGGCGGGGGCTCTTCGTGATGTTTGTAAACGGTGCGTCCATTATAGCCCGCGCACCCTTTCCAAACGGGCTGGGAGCGACTCAGTCCGCCATGTCCGCGTCGGGATTTTTCTCGAGCAGATACCGCAGGAAGAGCCTGGCCTTGTCGGTGAGCCGGGCCTCGTCGTCCGGGACGATGACCTTGAGCGGTCTGAGCGACCACTCGTCGCGGATCCGCACGACTTTGATCCCTTCCGGGGCGAAGCGCGTCGTTCTCAAGGTGAGCACACCGATGCCCAGCCCGCTTCTCACGAACTGCATGAGGACGTGCTGGTCGTCGGCTTCGAGGCGTCGTCTGACGGCGAGGCCCATTTCACGGAGCTTTTGGTGGACGTAGGCCTGCATCGACACGTTCGGGTTGAGGACGACGAACTCGTAGGGGATGGCGTCCTTTATCCAGATTTCGTCATGCACGGCGAGCGGGTGCTTTTCAGGCACGATGAGCACGAGGTGGTCGAGCATGTAGGGGATGAACCGGACGTTCTTCCTGCGGCTCACCGGCACGCAGACGCCGATGTCCGCCCGGCCGTTGGAGATCATTTCGACGACCTCCTCCGAGGAACGTCGGTCGAGGTTGATGTTGTGCGTCGGATTCTCAATGAGGTAGCTCGAAATCACCTTGGGCAGGAAGTCCATCGAGGCGCCGTAGTTCCCGACGATCCTGATGGTGCCCGATTTGAGGCGCACATAGGGGTCGAGCTCCTCGGTGAGGCGGTCGAGGCGGTTGGCGATGTCCTTGGCCGCGGTGTTGACGCATTCTCCCGCGGGCGTCGTCTCGAGTCCGCCCGGCATCCTGTTGAAAAGCGTGACGCCGAGGGATTCCTCGAGGCGTTTGATTCTCAGTGATGCGGCCGGTGTCGAGAGGCAGGCCCTCTGGGCGGCCCGGGTGAGCTGCCGTTCATCGGCGATCATGCTCAGCAGGGCGAGGTCGTTTAAGTCGAAGCGGTACATGTTTTATTTTTCAAAACCCCAGCTTTAAAAAAGAAAAATGGTCAAGAGGTTAAGCAAACCTTATCCTCTTGTTCGTTCCGGCTCGACAAGCGTTGTTCCATGGCTTGCGGAGCTTTCGGCACAGACCCCCGTATAGTTTGGAGATACTCATCATGGCATTCCGTGTTTTGCCTATTTTAATCAGGATGGGCTCGATCATGCTTTTGACCGCCGGACAGGCTCAGGCCGGCGTCTTCCCCGCCCCCGTCGAAAAAGCTTATTCCTCGGGCGACAAGGCCGCCCGTCTCGCGGGCTTCCACATGAACAAGGGTTTCGAATGCTCGACCTGTCACACCTCCTCGGTGGTCAAGGATTCCGAAACCGCCATCAACGGCCAGTGCGTTCAGTGCCATGGCGATTACGAGGCGATGGGTGCCAAGAGCGCCAAGCTCGAACCGAACCCCCACAAGTCCCATCTTGGCGACATCGGTTGTACCTCCTGCCACGCGGGCCATGAGGAAAGTGTGACCTATTGCCAGAATTGCCACGACTTCCCCTCGCTCAAGATCCCGTTCGGAAAGAAGGCGGATCCTGCGGCGGCCTGGGAGGACCTCGGCAAGTACAAGGATCTGCTGCCCCAGCACGTCGAGGAGACCGACCTCTTGATCATCGGCTCCGGCGCGGCCGGTTCCGTGGCCGCTCTTCAGGCTCATGACATGGGTGTCAAGAACATCGTCATGATTGAAAAGCAGGCCATTCCCGGTGGGAACTCCCAGCTCGCCGCCGGTGGCATGAACGCCGCCGGTACCCAATTCCAGAAGGCCGCCGGCATTGAAGACAACGCCGAACTCATGTTCAAGGACACGATGAAGGGCGGCAAACAGGCCAACAACCCCGATCTCGCCAGGATCCTCGCCGAGAATTCGGCCTCGAGCATTGATTGGCTTGCTGAACGTGGCGCCAGGCTTGAGAGCGTCGGGCGCGGCGGTGGTGCCTCTGCTCCCCGCATGCACGGTCCGGCCGGCGGCGTGTTCGTCGGTCCTTATCTGCAGAACTTCTTCAAGAAGGCCCTCAAGGAAGCCGACGTCGACCTCAGGCTCAACACCAAGATGGTTCGCATCGTCAAGGACAAGGACGGTGTTGTCACCGGCGTCGTGGTCAAGAGCAAGCACAGTGGAACCTACATGATCAAGGCCAAGGCCTTCGTGCTCGCCACGGGCGGCATCGGTCGGAACAAGGCCCTTCTCAAGGAACTCCGCCCGGACATCCCCGAGTCGACCTTCACCTCCAATCAGCCCGGCAGTCAGGGCGACGGCCTGATCCTCGCCCGCGACATCGGTGCGGATGACGTCGACGTCAAGGAGATCCAGCTCAACCCGACGCTGCTCGTGGGTTCGCCCGTGATCATCTCCGAACGTGTGAGGGGTGCGGGTGCGGTCTTCGTCAACACCGACGGCAAACGTTTCATCAGCGAGCTCACCACGCGCGACAAGACGAGTGCGGCCGTTTCGAAGCAGCCCGGCGGAGTGGCCTTCGAAATCTTCGACCAGAAGGTGCGCGACAAGGTCAAGCAGACCGACGCGGCCTTTGAATTGGGTCTTGCCAAGCAGGGCGCCACGATCGAGGAGCTCGCCAAGAACGCCGGCATCGATCCCGCCGCGCTTGAGGAAACCATCCGCACGTACAACGGTTATGCCAAGGCGGGGAAGGATCCTGAATTCGACCGTCCCGGCATCAAGGATACGGTCGACACGGCTCCGTTCTATGCGATCAAGATCACGCCGGCCATCCACCATCACATGGGCGGCGTCAAGATCGACACGGCCACGCGTGTGATCGACAAGTCGGGCAAGCCCATCGGACGTCTGTTCGCTGCGGGCGAGGTCACCGGCGGCGTGCACGGCAAGAACCGCCTCGGCGGCAATGCCGTGTCCGATACGATCACCTTCGGCCGCATCGCCGGCGAAAGCGCAGCAAAGGCAGTGCTTGGGAAGTGATGATCGGCTGAGCCGTTCCCCATGAAGAACCCCCGGGATGTCGTTCTTGACGTTCCGGGGGTTTGCGTATGAAAAGACGGCGTCCTCCGGAGTGTTCCGTGGGACGCCGTCCGCGCCCGGAAGGCACCGTCTCAGAAGAAGGGACGGTCCCGCCGGTCTGCGCATCAGGAGGATTCTTTCCCTTGGCTTACTTGATCACGCCGCAGGCCATGCGCGCGCCACCGCCGCCGAGGGCCTTCGGCTGGTCGGAGTGGTTGTCACCGCCGGCGTGGATCATGATCGAGTGGCCGATCGCCTTTTCAACGGTCATGCGCGGGGCGAGCACCGGGTTGGTGGCGTTGCCCTCGGCATCGACGTAGAGCGCCGGGAGGTCGCCCAGGTGGGCGTCATCGGACCACGGGAAGCCGTGCTTGCCGGTGTTCTCCGGGTCGAAGTGGCCGCCCGCACCGCCGCCGAGGACCGTCTTGCCGTCCTTGACGATGGCGTCGCAGCTCGGATTGGTGTGGATGTGGAAGCCGTGGAGGCCCGGCGTGAGGCCGTGTAGGTCCGGCGTGAGGACCATGCCGTACTTCGTCTGCTCGAGATGGATCGTGCCGATCGGCGTGTTGCCGTCGGCGCCGAGGAGTTCCATCTTGACGTCGACGCCGGTGGCGGAGGCGGCTGTGGCGGCGCCGCCGAGGATGACGAGCGCGGCGGTGAGAAGAGTCTTTTTCATGAGTCGTACCTCAGAGGAATGGTCGGGTCGGATCCGGCGTCGGGGCGTTCGATGTGTGAGTCGGGGTGAGCGCCTCGCACCGGGGTTGCCTTCTTTATAAACGAGCGCGGGGGTGCTGTTCAACGCCTCCCCTTAGGGGGAATATTCTAGATAAATCAGTGGGTTGGTGGGTATGCGAAGGCCTACCACCGGCCTTTTCCTCCAACGCGCGCGCGGCGTCGGTGCGGTTCGTGTTGTCAAAAGGGGCGTTGCACCCCCCTCGGCATTGAGAGAAATCCCTGAGGCGGAAAAATGTGAGGAAATGCTTCAGCGGGGACCGGGTGGACCGGCACATAAAAAAACAGACCCGGGTCCCTCTTGGAGCCGAGTCTTGCGTTGGAGCGGGCGAAGGGAGTCGAACCCTCGTCATTAGCTTGGGAAGCTAAGGTAATGGCCGTTATACGACGCCCGCGATCACTGAAGTGAATAGCCAAATTGTACCGAAATTCCGATTTTTTGCAAGTGGCGGAGGCAAAGCCACGTGTTCGGGGGAGGCCTTGTGAGGGCTCCCCCGGGGTCGGGATCAGGCGTTGAAGTACAGGCCGAGGTCGCCTTCGTCGGGCGCCTCGAAGCTCCCAACGGAGCAGAGGAGCTGGTCGACGCGGCGGAAGAGCGTGAGGAGCTCGATGTGGAGCGTGCTCGTCTCGACCGATTCGCTCCTCCCCATCGAGAGGCGCGAGACGTGCGAGTCGATCAGCAGGAAATCGTTGACGGCCACGGCCGACTTCTCGGCCTTGAGCCAGTGCTGGAAGTTGGCCTTCCTCTGGGGGTCCTCCGTCTCGAGGTAGTCCGCGAGCACCTCGAAGTTCTTGCGGATGCGGCTGTGCATGGCGACGAGCTCGCTCGTGCCCTCGCGCGAGAAGAAGCGGTTCTTCGAGCACTTCTTGCGGTCGAGCACGCCGAAGATGTTGTCGATGACCGTCACGCAGAACTGGAGGTTCGAGTTGGCGTATCGGAGCTGCTGCCAGAGCCTCGCCTCGCGAGCGGTGAGGCGCCCCTGCATGATGTCGGTCATGTAGCGGTTGACGGCCTTGATGCGCTTGTCGAACATCGACTTCTTGGAGCGGATCGCGAGGATCTCGCCGTAGGAGGGGTTCTCGCGGAGCAGCGGGATGATGTCGTGCCAGAAGTCCTCCATCAGGCGGACCGTGCGCACGATCTCGGCGCGGGCCGCGGCGAGGGCGGAGTCCGTCGTCACGCGGCTCTCGGCGGTGAGGTAGCGGATGTCGCCCTGTTCGACGACGTCCGTCTCGGGGAGGCGCTTGTCGACCCAGCGGGCCACGGGCTGCACGAAGGCGAGCCCCACGAGGCCGGCCACGCCGTTGAAGATCAGGTGGAAGTAGATCACCCCGTCGGTCATCTCCGAGAAGAAGCGCACGACCTGGGGCGAGACGGCCACGACGAGGCACCCCACGATGAAGGCGCTCGAGCGGAACACGGCGTTGCCGAGCGGCGCGCGGCGGGCCATGCGGCTCGAGGCGGCGGTGGTGATCAGGGCGAGGAAGGCGCTGCCGAGGTTGGCGCCGAGCACGAGCCAGAGGCTCGCGGCGGGACTGAGCACGCCCGCGGAGACGATGCCCGCGGCGATCATGACGACGGCGAGGCTCGAGAAGCAGAGGAGCGCCAGGACGACGCCGAGCAGGATCGCGACGAGCGGCTGGGAGCTCACCACGTCGAACATCCCCATGAGCACCGGGGAGCTCTTCAGGGGGCTCGTCGCGTCGAGGATCGTGCCGAGCGACATCATCACGAGGGCGAGGCCCAGGAAGATGAGGCCCATCTGGCCGTAGCGGGTGCGTTCGCGGTAGAGCGTGAGGTAGACGCCGATCAGGATGAGCACCGGGGCGATCGCGCGGATGTCGAACGAGAGCACGCGCACCATGAGGGCGCTGCCGAAGTCGGCGCCGAGCACGCTCGAGAGGGCGATCGCGGTGGTGACCAGGCCCTTCTTCTGGAGGCTCGCCACGAGCAGCGCGCTCGCCGTGGAGCTCTGCAGGAGCGAACTCAGTCCGATGCCGGCGACGAAGGCCGACCCGCGGTTCTTGAGGAACTTCGCGAGCCAGTGGCGCAGGGCCTCGCCGAACGTGCGGAGCATTCCGGTCCGGATGAGGTGCGTGCCCCACATCAGGAGGGCGACGGCGCCGATGGTGGCGATGAGACTTTTCAGAAAGAGCATGTGGAGCTTCGGAGAAGGGCCGTGTCTCCCCCGGACGCTTCCAGGGGATGGAATGCCGGTGGATGTGCCGTGGATCTGGGGGCTTTCGCCCGGAGGGAACCGACCATTATACCTGTTTTCCCTAATATTACCGAGATTCGACGCGGTGCGGCGGAATATCTTCGTGAAACGCGTCTGGAGAGGCTTCATGAGGGTTTTTCCCAGGAAAAACACGGATGTAGGGGTCTTTCTTTAGGGACATCTGACTATGGGGATTGAACAAAGTCGCCTCCGAGGGACGGAATCGGGTTTTCGGGGCGTCCTTCCTTGCTTTTTGCCGTCGGTCCGTGGCAAGATGTAACTCAACAAGCAGATAGAGGCGCGAAACGAATGAGTACATCGCGGAGGGGACACCCCGTGAAACGATGGAAAGGTCAATTCGCCGAAACCGATGTCCGGGTACGGGCATGGGATTGGGCAGCAGGTGAACAACCGGCTGACTCCCGGAGATGAGGGAAAGGACGTTCGAGGGTTGAACGCGGATTCCCGAAGTTCCGGAGGCGCTATCGGTGTCAGTCAATGACATTCGTTTTGAGGGGAATCCCTCTGAAAGACCCGAGAATAGGGAGGACGAACGTCAAGCAGAAGCTGCATCGATTTCGCGATGCAGCTTTTTTTTCGTCCCTTCGGGGAACGGCATCGGAAATCGGACGGCACATCGAACGCGGGCGGGGCGCGTGATTCAAGAACCCCGCGGACCGGATCGATCCGGTTCCCATCCCAAGACGGCGCAGGACCGGTCACGGTCCGACCAGAGAGCGCCTCCATTTGCAAAGAGTTTCATTTCTTTCAACCACGAAAGGCTTGAGACGCGCCTCTTCAGGGCGCGCGGCAACTTCCCCGCTTATCCGGGAGAGGCGCTTCTCAAGGCCTTCGGCAACCAAATGGAGGTCGTCAGCCGCTAAAAAACATCACTGGGAAACGAAGGAACGGACGTCATGATGTCAAGCGTCCCGTCCCAGGAGGTGAAGTCGGGTTAAGTGTGTAAGTGGGCCCGATCGAAACCCCCGCTCGTTTCAACCGGATTCAACGGAAGGGCCGTTCTCCTCGTGTGTGTGTATTGAGGAGGCGGCCCTTCCGCATTTCCGGGCGTCCTGTTTCCGTTCACTCGGGACGGCGCCCGGAGAAAAGAAAGACCCGTCGGCGGGTCCGGAGGTTCCGGATCCATCGGCGGGTCTTCGTCTTCATGGGGACGGGTGTGCTTTTCCGGCTCAGTCGGGGAAGAACGCCGAGAGCGTCTTCTCGCTCACGTTCTTCGTCGCGAGCGAAACCACGAAGAACACGACGAGCGCGACGGCAAGCCCCGGTACGACGGCGTGGAAGCCCATCGTCGGCCACTTCCAGGTGAGCGCGCCGATGTAGTAGGCGAGCCCGGCGAGGATGCCCCAGAGGGTGCCCGCGGGCGTGGCGCGGCGCCAGAAGAGGGCGAGACCCACGGCGAGCGTGAACACGATCTCCAGGCCGCCGAAGGCGAAGAGGTTGATCCACACCACGATGTCGAACGGGGTGATCGCCAGGAGGAGTGTGGCCACGCCGATCACGGCGGTCACGATGCGGGTGCGGTTCGTGAGGGTCTTTTCCGACCACTTGGCCGCGCGGCCGTCGGAGCCGAGGAGGTCCTTCACGAGGGCGCTCGCCGCCATGATGAGGAGCGAACTCACGGTCGACATCGTCGCCGCCAGGGGCCCGAGGAGCGTCGCTCCGGCGAGCACCGGGTGCATCTTCGTGACGATCAGGAGCGGGACGATCTCGTCGGTGCTCGAGATGGACGGATCCGGGAGGACCACGCGGGCGAACACGCCCAGCGTCGTCACGCCGATCATGAGGGCGCCGCAGACGACGGTCGAGTAGATCATGGCGCGGCGCAGGTCGGCGCCCTTTTCATAGGCCATGCAGCGCATGGAGCTCTGGGGGAGGCCCACCGTGGCGAAACCGACGAGGACCCAGGCCGACAGCAGGAGCGGGAGCGAGAGCGCACCGCCCGCGTCAAACGAGGTGAAGGCGCCCGGCTTGACGTCGGCGTTCACCGTCGAGAGCGCCGCGGTCATGGCGTCCCAGCCGCCCGCCTGGTCGATGAGCGAGCCGCCCAGGAGGAACATGCCCGCGATCATGAGGACCGCACAGACCGTGTCGGTGAGCGCCACGGCGCGGAAGCCGCCCAGCGACGTGTAGAGCACGGTGACGACGCCGAAGAGGAGCAGGCCGCCCGTGTAGTCGATGCCGGCGCTCGCCGCGAAGATGCGGGCGCCGCCGATGAGCTGGCCCACCATCATGGCGCCGAAGAAGATGATCATCAGTACGGCACAGAGGGCGCAGAGGATGCGGCCCGTGCGGGTCTCGGCGAAGCGCGCCTTGACGACGTCGATCAGGGTGAGCGCCTCCACGCGGCGGGAGACGAGGGCGACCTTCTTGCCGAGGATGCCGAGCACGAAGAAGCCGGCGATGATCTGCGGGGCGGCGAAGACGACCCAGCCGAGGCCGAGCTTCCAGGCCATGCCCGGGCCCGACACGAACGAGCTCACCGAGCCGTAGGTGGCCACGAGGGTCATGGCGAGCACGAAGCCCGAGAGGTTGCGCTCTCCGAGGTAGTAGGCGAGCGGCGAGGAGAGGCGGGTGAGGCGCGTGGCCCACCAGCCCGTCGCGAGGATGAGGACGAAGAAGGCGATGAGCGGCAGGAAGAGTTCGAAGGTCTGCATCACTTCTCCTCCTTCTTCATCTCGGATACGGCTTCATCGAACGCGTCGTCCCGGAAAATCGAACGGCAGAGGAACACGACGCCCGCGATCGAGAGCAGGTAGCCTCCGATCACGGCGGTCCAGAACCAGACGGGCAGCCCGAACCAGGCCTCGGCGGAATCCCCCAGGAGCGCAATCGCGGCCCAGAAGAAAAGGAAGAGCGCGACGGACACGGCGAGCGTCCACTTCGCCTCCCTGGCGGATTGTTTGACGGCCTCACGATAGGGCGAGGATGACGGCATGGGGATGAACCTCCTTGTAGTTCCTTGGTGTTTTGCGTGGTGCGCCGGGGAGAACGCGGACCATGCGGGTAAAAGTCCGTTCAATATACATGGAACCCGCTGCGGCGGAGTCCGAACGAACCGGGGTTCAGTGCCGCGGAGGGAAGGAGGTCCCACGAAAGCGAGGGTATACCCGTAGACGGG
>CAJMRV010000038.1 GCA_905215795.1 uncultured bacterium
GTCTTCGGTTTCAGGGCACTAATTTTGCTTGTTTAACTTTTCCATACCAGTTCATCACGTGGTTTTGCAACGTGAAACAAGACCTAATGCGATCGACATCGGGAAAACGATGAATCAATCCCTGAATTTTAACAGGGTTTACGAAGACAAAGGGTTGAGGTCAGGTGATAAACTGCGGAAAGTTCGTCATTGGAAGTTCATCTTGCCTGTCTCCCTAGGAGGTTCAGGGGCTCTTCCATTGATGGTCGGCCTCAATGACGACCACCTTTTTTCCAAAGGCAGGGTCTTGATGGTGATTGCGCCGGGGACGCGTTTGGGCGTCCTTCCGGTGCAACGGGAAATCGTACAAACGGAAACATGGGGTATTCGTCATGAACCGCGTCTACAAAGTGAAGTTCAATTCAAACACGGGTCGGATGGCCGTGGTCTCCGAACTCGCCAGGAGCAGGGTTAAGAGCCGCAGAACGGGCCTCGCTCTCAAGAGCGTCGTCGTGCTCCTGGGGCTGTGCCTGGGATCGACCGCCTTCCCCTGGGGGGGCGAATGGCAGATTTGGGAGGGCGAATGGCAGAGTTGGGAGGGCTCCAACTACAACTCCCTCCCGCAAAAGGAGAACGCGCTCTCCTACGTCATGAGGGGTTACAATAACGACCTTCAATACTGGAAATCCCCCATCACGCCGGGCGTCACAAAAAAGGTCGTCAAGGGCGACTTCAACCTCTACGGTTCGCAGAACACGCTCAAGGGCACGCTCGACTGCCTCACGAACAACAAGATTCCGTACATCTTCAACATCCTCGGCTCGCAGAACATCCTCACCCCGACCAAATCCGGCAACATCTACGACAACGCCGACATCGGGATGAACGTCGTGGGCTTCCAGAACAAGCTCAATTCCGGTTCGAGCGTCGTGGGCATGCGAAACGACATGTCGGAAGCGAAAGAGAACGCCTTCGTCTTCGGCAGCAACAACACGGTGGCCGGCAGCAACAGCGTCGTCCTCGGCCTTGGCAACCAGCTCGCCTCAGGCAATTCCGTCGTCCTGGGCTCCGGGGTGGCCGACATGAACCGGGATTCCTCGGACAACGTCTACATCGGCTCCGGGATGACCTTCAACAAAGGGAGTGCGCGCCACAACGTGACCGTCGTCGGTGCCAACGTCAAGACTCCCACCGACATGCGGATTCCCGAGCATCTGACCATCCTGGGCGCCGGGGCCGACGCCTCCGGCATCGCCGAGGGCAAGGTCACGACCCTGCTGGGCGGGGACACCCGCTACGAGTCCGATCCGTCACGCACGGCGGGCTATGACAAATACGACGACGTCGAAATCGACACGGTTCCCTACCATTTCCAAAGCGCGCCCGAGATCGGGCAGCTCGTCGTGGGAAAAGGGGCTGAACGCCTCACCCGCATCAGCGGCGTTGCTCCGGGACTGATCGCCGCGGGCTCGACCGACGCGGTCACCGGCTCGCAGGTCTACGAACTCATGGGGCCCATCCACATCAATCCCAAGGGGGTGGACAAGACCAACGCCGTGGTCGTCAACGGACTTGACAAGGGGATCCTCCCGCTTGTTCCGAGTCACGACAACGACTTCAACGTCGGACGCAACCTCCGGGCGAGCACCGCACGGGTCGGCGACGTCAACAGCCTCACGCTCGAGATGACGCCCGACGCCGTCCTCAACACGGCCGCTTTCCGCAAGGACGGTGCCTATGAGGGCGCCGCCGGTGTTTATGTTTCTCCGGAATCCGTCGTCTTCAGGGGAGGCGAAACCGACCCCGAAATGAAGGTGAGTGCGGCGGGGATGGCCTGGAAGGACGGCCTCAGATTTGCTCAGGGCGGAAAGAACGTCATTTTGAGCGACGCCGCTGTCCGACCCGGTCAAGACGGTGTCGTGGCGGTCGGCCGCGACGTGAAAGTCAGCGGAAGCAACGCCACGGCCGTGGGCACGGGCGCCTCCGCCGGCGAGGGCGACGTCGCCCTCGGCGCGGGCACGACCGTTGAGCGTGACAAAACGACCCACACGGCCGGGCTCACGTCCGTCGAGGGCGCACGCGTTACCGGTGGAACACTGGTTCTTGAGGGCTTCGCCTCGGGTGGCGGAATCGAGGGTGTCGCCTCGATCGCGTCCAAGGGGAAGACCCGCCGGCTCCAGGGCGTGGCCGCGGGGCTCGTCTCGGAGACTTCGACCGACGCCGTCAACGGCGCGCAGCTCTACCGCATGGCCGAGAAGATGGACAAGCTCACGGGCTGGAACGTCTCCGTGCCCGGGACGACGGAGGCGGTGACCGAGGCCCGCGTCACCGGCGAGAACGGCCTCCATGTCAAGGGCGGTCTCAATGTCGAAACCGCGCTCTCCGAGTCCGACGGCCGTCCCGTGCTGGAAGTGGCCACGAAGAAGGAGGCCGCCTTCAAGTCGATCGCCTTGAACGACGAGGCGGCTCCCGAGTCGGCCGCGGGAAGCGTCCTCGACAAGGACGGGCTTGCCGTCAAGACCCAGGACGGCGGGATGAAGGTCTCCGGTGGCGGCCTCGAGGCCGAGGATGCCAACGGCAAGGTGGTCATGACGACGCGGACGCTCGAGTTCAGCGTGAATGCCGGGAAGACAGGGCTTGAAGCCGATTCGACCGGCGGACTCGTTGTTTCCGGTGGAAACATCCGTTTCAACACGAATGCCGAAGCCGTCTTCGATGTCGGCGGTCGGAAGGTCACCGGCCTGGGCGACGGTGAAATGAAGACGGGCTCGACCGACGCCGTCACGGGCGGACAGGTGTTCGCTCTGAGTGAAAGCCTCAAGAGCGAAATGAAGGGGATGACCATGCCCGTGACGATCGTCGGTAAGGGTGCCCCGTCATCCTCCTTCGAACTCGCTGCAGGCGGGAGGCTGACCCTTGGCGGCGACGGAAATCTCTCGGTGGACGTCAAGAAGGACGACAAGGAGGTTTCGATCGGTCTGAATCCCGATGTGACCGTCCAGAACAGCCTCGTTGTGGGCAAGGGGGACGTCAAGGCCTCTTTGATGCAGGATGGTTTGAAGCTGTCCGATTCGACCGGGGAGAAGCTTTCCGTGTCGGCCGGCGGCGTCTTGGCGGAAGCGGGCTCGAAAGGGCTTGCTCTGCAGGATGACCGTGTGGAGCTCGTCAACCAGAACGGCGACATCCACTTGAATGCCGAGAACCTTCGCATCGGCCAGGGCGCCGAGGTGCTTGAGAGCGGCTCTTCCACGGCGGGCATCAACGGGCTCTCCGCCCAGCCTGCCGATGGAATCGATTTCGGAGAAAACGGCAAGCTCGCCGTCGGCGGGTACGCCGCGGCCGAAGCCACTTCCGCGGCGGCCTTCGGTGGACGACGCCTGCAGGGTGTCGCCGCGGGCCTTGTCTCCGAAGCCTCGACCGACGCGGTCAACGGCTCCCAGCTCTACCAGGTCGGTTCCAGCCTGAAGCAGGAAATCGACCGTTCCGCCGTCCATTACAAGATCAAGGCGGGCGACAAGGAGATCGACGTGGATCCCGGTCTCGTCTCCCTCGGACTGAAGACCGATAAGAACCTCACCTTGAGCGCCACCCCTGGTGCCGAGGCCGCCCTCGAGCTCGGGCTCGCCGACAAGGTCGGAGCGTCCGAGTTCCGTGCGGGCGCCTCCTCGTTCAGGGAGAACCAACTCGCCTTCGGGGAGGACGCCTCCATCGCCTACGACCCCGCCGGCATGACGATGGGATTGCGTTCGCATGACTTCGCCTTCGGCGGCGCTTCCGTCGTGTCCCAGGCCGGTCTGACCACCCTCGGCTCCGAAGGCGCTTCTGGCGTGGTCAACTTCAACGGCCGCCGTCTCCAGAACCTCGCCGAAGGTCTTGTCGCGGAAGGATCGCGGGACGCGGTGACGGGCTCCCAGCTCAATGAACTCAAAAAGCCCGTACGCATCATCAACGGCTCCACGGCCGTCGGGAGCAATGCCGATGAAAGCCAGAAGCTCGACATGGTCTCCGGGGCCTCCATCGTCCTGACGACCGACGAGAACATCAAGCTCGACATCTCCAAGAAGCACGTCTCCGACGGAAAGACCTATCCGAACTTCCTCTCCGTCGCCCTCAAGCCCGAGCTCACGGCCACGGGCATCACCCTCAAGAAGGACCTCGCCGACGAATCGGGCCTGCAGCTCTCGCTTGACGACACGGGCGACATGCTCATGACGTCGACGGACGCCGCCGCGTCGTTCGGTCCGAGCGGCGCCCACCTGAAGTCGACCAGTCCGAAGACGCAGACGGCCGACCTCGTCCCCGGCGAGCTGGTGCTCGACGACGGCACGGTGCACACCGTGCTCGGCGGCGAGAAGGGCCTCGTGTTCACGCAGGGCCCGACCCATGCCGCCGTGAGGATGGATTCGAAGGGCGCTCTGA
This sequence comes from uncultured bacterium, assembly GCA_905215795.1. Classification (GTDB taxonomy): domain Bacteria; phylum Pseudomonadota; class Gammaproteobacteria; order Burkholderiales; family Burkholderiaceae_F; genus Sutterella. The sequence goes on from CAJMRV010000038.1 coordinate 4,399, forward strand.
GACTCGAGGCCGGGGATGTGGTCCTCGGTGAGGGCACCGTCGTCGCACCCGCGGGAACGCCTTCGACGAGGCTTGATTTCGACGGCCGGTCCGTCGAACTCGGCGCCTTCGCCGGCGGGAATCCCTCCGGCGTGCTCGCGCTGGGCGGACGCGTCGTCCAGGGCGTCGCCCCGGGGGCCGTCACGGCGGACTCGACCGATGCCGTCAACGGCTCGCAACTTTATCGCGTGAGCGAGGGCCTTCTCAAGGAGGTCTCCGACAACACCAAGCCCATCGTCGTTAAGGCGGGAACGGTTCAGGCCAATGTGCCTTCCGGCGAAACGCTGGAGTTCGCCGCCGGGAGGAACCTGGAGGTTTCCCTTGATCAGGCGCAACGCAAGTTGACGGTGGGCACGCTCCCCGAGGCGACCTTCGACAAGGTGACGGTCGGCGAGGCCGTGCTCGGCGCCGACGGGCTCCGCTGGAACGGCGGTGCCGGCGTCAGCGGTGAAGGCGCCACCCTGAGGCTTTCGGGCACCCACGTCGACATGGCGGGGGCGTCCCATCCGCTTGAACTCGGCATGACCGGCCGGACGGCCGGCAACGAGGAGCTTGTCTCCGCCCAGTCGATCCTGGTTCCCAAGATCGGCGGTGACGGCACGATGAGCATGTCCATGCCCTTGAACGCGGCGGTGCAGCGCCGTCCGGTCGGCGTGGTCAACGCCGGCGGACGCCGCATCCAGAACGTCGCTCCGGGGCTGATCTCCGAAACCTCGGGCGACGTCGTCACGGGCGCTCAGATCTATTCCCTGGGCACCTCCTTCGTGAAGACGGTCAACGAGCGTCTCCGCGAACTCCACCTGCTGCCCGATCAGCCCGCTCCCGAGCACGACAGCTCGGTCAACGTGGGCGAGGGCAACACCTCGGGCAACGGACAGCGAAACGTTCTGTTCGGCGTGAATGAAAAGGTCGAGAGCGGTACGGACAACGTCCTGGTGGGCATCGACAACACGGTCGTCAAGGGTGACGGCAACCATCTCTATGGCGCCGGGAACTCGGTGCAGGACGGGGCCGCGGGCAACGAGGTCTTCGGCCATAACAACCGGATCGGATCGGGGAGCGAGAACAGCGTCTCGGGGCGCAGCAACCACGTTGAGGGCACAGGCGACGCGGTCTTCGGCAACTCCAACCACGTCTACGGGGCCCACTCGGGCGCCTTCGGCTCGTCCTCGGAGGTCCGTGGCGACAACGCCCTGGCCCTCGGCAGCAACGCCAGGGTCGGCGCAGAGGGCGCCGCTGTGGCGGACGCTGTGGCCATCGGCTCCGCCGCTGAGGTGCTCGTCGACAAGGGCGTCGCAATCGGCGCGGGCTCCGTGGCGAAGGGCCGGGATGACATCGGCGCGGCCGGTCTCGTCTCCTTCGGCTCCGAGGGGCATGAGCGTGTCCTCTCCAATGTCGCCGCCGGTGTCCGCGAGACCGATGCGGTCAACGTGGGCCAGCTCAAGAAGGAGCTGGGAGGCATTGAAACCCAGGTCGCGGAATCCATCAAGCCGGTCACCCTCAAGGGCTCCGTCATGAGCGGAGGTCAGCAGCACTCCGTCGAGGGCTTCGGCTTCAAACCGGGCGATGAAATCGAATTCGCCGTCGGCGAGAACCTCGGCCTCGGGCTCGAGGACTCCGGAAAGAGGGTCGGACTGACCCTTGAGAAGGACCTCAAGCTCGGGAGCGTGCGCACCGGACATGCCAAACTCGACGAGCAGGGCCTCTCCCTGGAGGCCCTGGCCGACGCGGGCGCCGTGGTGCTCGACAGGACGGGACTCTCCTTCCTGAAGGGAGCTGCGGGCGCCGCGCTCCGGTTCGTTGAGAAGGACGGCAAGGTCGACGTCCTCCTGGGCACCGACGCGGTGAACGTGGCCGAGGGCGGCGGGACCGCCAATTCGCTCGGCCGCTCCGATTATTCGACCGCCCGACTCGACTACGGGGATCCGGGCCGACTCGACGTCGAGCCTGGCAACGTGGCCGGACGCACCAACGTCGCGGGCGTCGTGAGCTTCGGTTCGAAGGACGCCCCCCGCCGTCTGATGAACGTGGCCGCAGGCCTCGTCTCGAAGGAGTCGACCGACGCCGTGAACGGCTCCCAGCTCTTCGAGACCGGACGGGCCCTCCTTGAAAACACCAGGAAGGCTTTTGAAGTGCACGGCCTCGGTGAGAACAAGGTGAGGATCGAACCCGGCGAGGACGCCGGGGAGCCCACTCAGGTGATCGGCCGCGGCAACACGCTCCACGGCAAGAACCTCTTCGCCGTCGGCGAGGGGAACATGAACGACTTCCCCGCGACCGCCTTAGGGGAGAAGCACGTGCTCGTGGGCGTCAAGAACCTCACCAACGGCAACGCCGACACGATGCTCGGCCGCAACAACCAGAACAACGGCAACAACAACGTCGTCGTCGGCCAGAACAGCCGGGTCGGCCACCTCACCGTCGACTCCCCCGAACAGGGCGGCAAGGAGAACGCCCGTTCCAACATGAACGACAGCGTCCTCGTTGGCTCGAACAGCCGGATCGACAAGCCCGAATCCGAGACCTCGCTCGAGGGACACTCGGTCCTCGTGGGTGCCTCCGCGGAGCTCATGGGGCTCAACAACACGGGGGTCGGCTACGATGTCGCCATCTCGGGTGACAAGGGAGCCGCCTTCGGCGCCGGCGCCCGGATCAATGGCGCCAACGGCACCGCCGTGGGCGCGGGTGCCTCGGTCGAGGCCGAGGGCGGGCTCGCCCTCGGTGCCGGCGCCAGCGTCGGCATGGCCGGAGGCGTCGCCATCGGCACTGGTTCGGTCGTAACCAAGCGGGACGACCTCGGGAGCGCCGCCGGCGTCGTCTCCTTCGGCAGCAAGGGGGCTGAAAGGGTGCTCTCGAACGTAGCCCCGGGCGTGCTCCCGACCGATGCGGTCAATGTTTCCCAGCTCGACGGGATCAAGTCCGAACTCTCGGAAAACGTCAAGCCGGTGACCCTGTCGGACGGCAGGAACGACGCTTCCGTCAAGGCCGGCTCGAAGCTCAAGGTCACGGCCGGGGACGAGAACCTCGTCGTGGCGGTGAGCCAGGGACGCGAGGACGAACCCAACACGGTCTCCGTCGCGCTCAACCGCGATCTCGCCGTCGACAGCCTTGACTTCGGCGACGACGTCAAGCTGCTCAAGCAGGACGGCAAGCTCTCGACCAACGGAAAGGCCCTGGTCGTCTCCGACACGTCCAGAGCGGCTGAACTTGCCCGTGACGGTCTCGCCGTGCGTGCTGGAAAGGCGCTTGCACGCCTCGGCGGAGGCTTCCTGAAACTCGCCTCCGGAAGCGCCAACGTCGATCTCGACGCGCAGGGCCAGCAGCTCCTCTTCCGCAACGACGGGGAACAGGGCGTCGGCCTGAAGGGGAAGGGGGCTGACCTCGCCCTCGTGGTGGGACGTCACCTCCTCATCGGCGACGGCAACGGCGCCGTCGTGGAAAACGAGGGCGAGACCACGCTCGGCGTCGCCGGGTCCGAGGGCATCGTCAACGTCGGTGGCCGCCGCATCCAGAATCTTGCCCGCGGTCTCGTGGGTGAGAACTCCGCCGACGCCGTCAACGGCGCTCAGCTCTTCGAGCTCGGGCAGAAGCTCGACGGCGAGCTCGACCGCGCCGGCATCGGCGCAAACGAGATCAGCGGCGAAGACAACGTCGTGACCGGCCGGGACAACAAGCTCGGCGGTGAGGATGGCGGGGTCTCCGGCAACACGGTCGGCGGCTCCGGCAACGAGGTCGTCCGCGGCGACGACCCCGCCGACAAGGGCGCCGACAACACGGTCTTCGGCAAGGACAACAAGGTCGCCGGCGGCGGCAACGTCGTGGTGGGTACCGGCAACACGGCCGACGGCGCGGACAGCGTCGTCATCGGCAATGGCGCCGAGAACACCGGCGACGACAACGTCGTCATCGGTCATGGAGCCTCCGCCTCGGGCGACAAGAACGTCGCCCTGGGCGCCGGATCAGTGGCCGAGGACCGTCAGGTCGACGGAAAGACCGTCCACGTCGTCTCGGTGGGCAGCGCCGACGAGAAGCGCATCATCGCCAACGTGGCCGCCGGCACGGAGGATACGGACGCGGTCAATCTCGCACAGCTGCGCGAGCGCACGAAGGGCTTCGCCCTCACCGACGGCAAGCTCGCGGACCCCCTGCGCATCAATCATGAGTCGACCTTGACGGTTGCCGGTGACGGCAATGTCAAGGTGAAGGTCTCCGGTGACAACAGTGCTGCAAAGCTTGAAATCGGGCTTGCATCGGATTTGAAGGCTGATTCGCTCGCCCTCGGTTCGGGCCTGCTTGTTGATGCCCAGGGCATTCGGAGCGTTCAGGACGGAAGCAGGCACAACGTCCTCGTCGTCCCGGGCGGCTCCAGGGACATCCTGATGGACGACCAGGCCCTCACCAAGGAGGGGCTGACCGCCGGCACCGCGGCCTACGGTGGGTTCCGGGCACCCGGCCTGACCGAACTCGACGGGTTCGCCGGGGGCGACAAGGTCGTCGGCCGCCTCGTGGTGGGCTCCGCCGACGCTCCCAGGCGCATCCAGGGCGTCGCACCCGGCCTGATCGGGGAGGCGTCGCTCGACGCCGTGAACGGCTCTCAGATGTACGCGTTCATAAAGGCGTTCGACAGCTTCAAGAAACAGGCCTCGGGCGTGCGCGACGGCAAGGGCGACGTGACCATCGGCGGGGACGCCGATGGGAACCACGCCCCCAAGGTCGACGGTGAGAACAACACCACCATCGGCAACGCCCAGACCCAGGTCGAAGGCGACGGCAACACCACGGTGGGCAACAACAACCAGGTCACCGGCGACGGCAACTTCGTGGGTGGCAAGGACAACGTTGTCAAGGCCGGTGAGGACGGCTCCAACGTCGTGACCGGCAACGGCAATAAGGTCGACGGATCCTCCAACACCGTCTCCGGCGGGAACAACACCGTGAACGGAACCGAAAACCAGGTCGTCGGCACGGGCAACGTCGTCGGCGGGGACGACGGCACGCCCGTCACGGGCAACCAGGTGATGGGCAACAACACCGAAGTGCGCGGTGACGACAACGTCGTCATCGGCAACGGAGCCGTGAGCAAGGGTGCGGACAACGTCGTGCTCGGACACTCGGCCTCGGCCGAAGGCGACGGCAACGTCGCTCTTGGTGCGGGTTCCAAGGCGGCCGACCGGACGGTCGACGGGAAGACCGTCCACGTCGTCTCGGTGGGCAGCGCCGACGAACAGCGCATCATCGCCAACGTGGCCGCCGGCACGGCGGACACGGATGCCGTGAACGTCGGCCAGCTCAAGGACCTTTCCACGAAGATCGAGGAGAAGGTCCGTCCCGTGCGCTTTGAGGACGGCAACGGCAATGCCGGTGATCTCAAGGCGGGCAGCACGGTCACCTGGCGCGGCGACGAGAACGTCTCCGTCACCCTCACGCCGGACGACAAGGGAGGCGCCAAGAGCGTGAACGTCGCCCTCAACAGCAAGGTCTCCGTCGATGAGCTCACGCTCAACGGCAGCGCGGGCGTCGAATCGGCCTCCCTCAAGGTGGGGAAGGATTCGCTCAACGTCGGTGCCGGCAACATCACGCTCGGCAAGAACGCCGTCGTGACCGCCGCCGGTGCCGCCACCGCGGGCGACTCCACGTTGACCGACTTCAAACTCGAGCTCGACCTCGGCGAGGACGGGAAGAAGACGGTCGACCTCGGGCAGTTCGCCGGAGCTGATGCCGTCGGCGTCGTCTCCCTGGGCAACGAGGACGAGGCCAGGCGCATCCAGAACCTCGCCGCGGGGCTCATCTCGGCGACGTCGACCGACGCCGTCAACGGCTCCCAGCTCTATGCCGTGGTCAAGGCCGTGAGCCAGCTCGAGGGCGTGCGTTCCGACGCCGGCGGCAACATCAACATCGGCGGCGAGACCGAGGGCGGTGAGGGTTCGAAGAACACCACCGCGGTCGGCACGGGCTCCCAGGCCCGGGGCGACGGCTCGACGGCCGTGGGTGCGGGTGCCTCCGCCAAGGACGGCGGTACGGCGGTCGGTTCCGACGCGAAGGCCGAGGGCGCCAACAACGTCGCCATCGGCAAGGGCTCCGTGGCCACGCAGCGCGACGACCTCGCCCTCGGTGTGGTGGGCGTCGTCTCCGTGGGCAACGAAGAAAAGGGTGAGACCCGCATCATCTCGGGGGTCGCCGACGGCACCCGTCCGACCGATGCGGTCAACCTGCGTCAGCTCGAGGGCGTGAACAACCGCCTGAACCACCGGATCGACTCCGTGCGCAAGGAGGCCAGGAGCGGCATCGCCACGGCGGTCGCGATGGCCAACCTTCCGACGATCCAGCAGGCGGGCCGCTCGACGGTCTCGGTCGGGGTGGGCAACTTCAAGGACGTGGGCGCCATGGCGTTCGGCGCCTCCCATCTCACCGAGGACGGCAAGACGCTCTTCAAGGTCTCGGGTTCCTTCTCGACCGAGGGGGACACGACGGTCGGCGCGGGCGTGGGCTTCCTCTGGTGATCCCGTTCCCGGACCCGTCCGCGGGTCCGGGAGTCCGTCCAGTGCGCTGGGCATGCGCAGTATCTAAAGGGTGAAAGTCCCGAAGGGCGGGA
>CAJMRV010000039.1 GCA_905215795.1 uncultured bacterium
GTGCGCCACCGCCAGCTGGATTGGAGACGAGTACATGGATCATGTCGCGGTCGTAGTCGCTCGTCGTGCCTTCCATCTGGGTGCGGATCTGCTTGACGCGGTTTTCAATCGCTTCAGCGGCGCCGGCGCCGTCGATGATGGTGGTGTTCTCCTTGGTCACTTCGACCTTCTTGGCGGAGCCGAGGTGGTCGAGCGTAGCCTTCTCGAGCGTGAGGCCGATGTTGTTGGAGATGACCGTGGCGCCCGTGAGGACGGCGATGTCCTCGAGCATGGCGACGCGGCGGTCACCGAAGCCCGGGGCCTTGATGGCGACGACCTTGAGGATGCCGCGGATCGAGTTCACGACGAGGGTGGCGAGGGCTTCGCCGTCGATGTCCTCGGCGATGATCACGAGCGGGCGGCCGGCTTTGGCGACCTGTTCGAGCACGGGGAGGAGTTCGCGGATGTTGCTGATCTTCTTGTCGTGCAGGAGGATCATCGGGTTTTCATAAACCGCGGCCTGCTTTTCAGGCTGGTTGATGAAGTACGGGGAGAGGTAGCCGCGGTCGAACTGCATGCCTTCGACGACTTCGAGTTCGTTGTTGAGGCTCTTGCCGTCCTCGACCGTGATCACGCCTTCCTTGCCGACCTTGTCCATCGCTTCGGCGATGATGCTGCCGATCTCCTCGTCGGAGTTCGCGGAGATGGAGCCGACCTGGGCGATCTCCTTGTTGGTCGTCGTGGGCTTGCTGATCTTCTTGAGCTCGACGATGGCGGCGGCGACGGCCTTGTCGATGCCGCGCTTGAGGTCCATCGGGTTCATGCCGGCGGCGACGAACTTCATGCCTTCGTCGACGATGGCCTGGGCGAGGACCGTGGCGGTGGTCGTACCGTCGCCGGCGTGGTCGCTCGTCTTGGAGGCGACTTCACGGACCATCGTGGCGCCCATGTTTTCAAACTTGTCCTTGAGTTCGATTTCCTTGGCAACGGAGACGCCGTCCTTGGTCACCGTGGGACCGCCGAAGGCGCGTTCGAGGACGACGTTGCGGCCCTTGGGCCCCAACGTCACCTTGACGGCGTTGGCCAGAACGTTGATACCGCGGACCATCTTGGCGCGGGCTTCATCACCAAAAAGAACCTGCTTAGCAGCCATGTTGATTTCTTCCTTGTTGAATTCGATATGAAAATTTGGAGAGTGCGTGTCGCGCAGAAAGGGGCTTATTCAATGATGCCCATGATGTCTTCTTCGCGCATGACGAGCAGTTCCTGGCCGTCGACCTTGACGGTCTGGCCGGCGTACTTGCCGAAGAGCACCTTGTCACCGACCTTGACGTCGAGGGCCACGATGCGGCCGGCTTCATCACGCTTGCCGGGACCGACGGCGATGACTTCGCCCTGGTCGGGCTTCTCACCGGCGGTGTCGGGGAGGACGATGCCGAAGGAGGTCATGGTTTCGGCTTCGAGGCGCTTGATGATGACGCGGTCGTGTAAAGGACGAATCTGCATTTGAGAATTCTCCAATGAGTTGAGTTTCAGCTCGCCGGACGGCTCGAGTCTTTCTTGTTGGCTGTCCGGCGTTGGTGTAAAAATGGGTCTAAGTCCTACGAAGGAATCGTAATTTCCTTAGGATGTTACATATATGGGGACGTTCCTCGGGATTTCAAGGGGCGGGGCGAAAAAAAAGCGCCGCTGCCGCGTCCGGGGACGTCCCGCAGGCTTTTTGGAGGGACACGGACCGTCATGAACATCAAAACGAGGACCCTCACGGGGATTGCATGCTCACTTCTCGCCGCCGGAGCGCCCTGCGCGGGCGACCTTCCCGCGGCGCTTTCGGCGCGCGCGGGCGCGCTCGGACTCGATCCCGCCGGGATCGTCGTGGGCGTGGTCGACCTCGGCGACGGACGCCGCGTCGTCGACTACCGCACCGACGTGCCCGCCGCCCCCGCGTCGACGGCCAAGCTCGTGAGCACGCTCGCCGCCCTCGAGGAGCTCGGCGCGGCCCACCGCTTCCGCACGGACTTCGCCGTGGAGCGCCTCCCCGGCGCCGACGGACGCATCGGAAAGCTCTACATCCGCGGCGGCGGAGACCCGACCTGGGTGGTCGAGGAGTTCGACCTCGACCTGATGCGCCTGAGGGCCCTCGGCGTGAAGCGGATCGACGGCGACGTCGTCCTCGACCGCTCGCTCTTCGAGCCCGAGGACGCCTCGAGGAACGACTTCGACGGACGGGGCTCGCGTCCCTACAACTCGCTTCCCGACGCCGCGCTCGTCAACTACCGGAGCCTCTCCTTCGACATCCGTCCCGACAAGGACGCGGGCGTGGCCCGCGTGGTCGGACTGCCCGCGCTCGACGGGGTCTCCTACCCCCGCAGCCTGCCGCTCTCGAAGGGCGCCTGCGGGCGATGGCGCGACAAGATCGGGTACCGGCTCGATCCCGCGGGCGACGGCTACAGGGTCCGTTTCACGGGGTCCTTCCCCGCCTCCTGTGGTGAAAAGAGCTTCAACGTGGTGAGCTTCTCGGCCGACGAATATTTCGAACGCCTGTTCCGCGCCTCCTGGAAGCGTCTCGGCGGCGTCTGGAAGGGACGCGTCGTCGAGGGCGCCGCGCCGGAGAAGGCCCGGGTCCTCTACTCGCGCACCTCCCGCCCCCTGAGCGACGTGATCCGTTTGACCAACAAGTTCTCCAACAACCTCCTTGCGCGCCACCTCTTCCTCGCCCTCGGCTCGGCCGACGGCACGGAGGGCGGCGTGCTCTCCAAGGAGCGCTCCAGGGCGTGGCTCGCCCGCTGGAGCGCCGAGCACGGATTCGACCCGAAGGGAGTCTTCATCGACAACGGTTCGGGGCTCTCGCGCGAAACCCGCGTGACGGGGCGCTTCATGACGGACCTCCTCGTGGAGGGCTGGAACGGCCCCTACATGAGCGAGTACCTGTCGAGCCTTCCGATCACCGGTGAGGACGGCACGATGCGGAACCGCGCCGTGGCCCCCCGCTATGCGAGGATCAAGACGGGGCTCATCTCCGGGGTGAGGGCCGTCGGCGGCTACGTGCACGCTGAAAACGGCAGGCGCTACGCCGTCTTCGCCGTCGTCGAGGGAGACAGGAACATCGGCAACGGCATCCCCTTCCTCAACAGCGTGATCGACTGGGTCGACAAGCTTCCCGGAAAGGCGGTCCGGCGCTGACCGGTGAGCAGGATCCGGAACATGAAGAAACGACGGCCCGGCGGAGCAATCCGCCGGGCCGTCGTCGACTTCAGTGGGGCGCCTCCGGACCTCAGAGGTCCTCGAGCGCCTTGATGACCATGTCGGGCGTGAGGAGCTGCGGGAGCACCTTCACGGAGCCGTCGGCCGAATAAAGCAGGTAGAGCGGCACGCCGGAGCGGCCGAACTTCTGGAGCGTCCTGGTGATCTCGGGATCCTGGTTGGTCCAGTCCGCCAGGAAGAGCTTCACGCCGTGCTTTTCAAAGGCCTCGTGGACGGACTCGCGTTCAAGCGTGCCGACTTTGTTGGCCTGGCACGTGATGCACCAGGCGGCCGTGAAGTCCACGAAGGCGGGGTGCCCCTCGGCGAGGGTGCGTTCCACCGCGGCCGGGGACCAGACCTGCCAGTCGCCGGCTTCGTTGACCATCGAGCTGGAGCGCGAGAACACGCCGCTTCCGATGACGACGAGGCCCGCGAGGGTCACGACGGCCATCAGGCCCATGAGCAGGCGCGACTTGTTGCGGCCCCATTGCTCGCGGCCGAGGAGCCACCAGAACACGATCGTGGCGCCGGCGGAGACCGCCGCGGCGATCATGCCGTTGAGGTTGATCTGCTTGGAGAGCACCCAGGCGAGCCAGACGGCCGCCAGGGCCATCGGGAGGGCCATCCAGTGCTTGAACGTGACCATCCAGGCGCCGGGGCGCGGCAGGAAGCGGGCCCAGGACGGGAACAGGCACAGCAGGAGCCACGGGAGCGCCATCCCGACGCCGAGCATCAGGAAGACGGCGAGCGCCTCGAGGGCCGGACTCGTGAGCGTGTAGCCGAGCGCGGCGCCCATGAACGGGGCCGTGCAGGGACTCGCCACGACGACGGCGAGCACGCCCGTGAAGAACGACGAGGCGACGCTCGTGCCGCCGCTGCGGCGTGCGAAGTCGGAGTTGGCGACCTTGGAGCCCGCGGTGAATTCGAACGTGCCCAGGAGGTTCAGGGCGAGCGTGATGAAGAGCAGGAAGAGGATCGTGATGACGATCGGGTTCTGGAGCTGGAAGCCCCAGCCGAGCGCCACGCCGAGCCCCCTGAGTGAGAGGAGGATCCCCGAGACGGCGAACATCGAGAGGAGGACCCCTCCGAGGAACGCGAAGCCGTGCGCGGTCTGCTTCCGGCCCTCCTGGCTTCCCTTGAGGAGCTCGAGCAGCTTGAGCGAGAGCACCGGGAAGACGCAGGGCATCAGGTTGAGGATCAGGCCGCCGAGGAACGCGAAGAGGACCGCCCCGATGAAGCCCATGTCGGCCGGGACGGCCGTGCCGGAGGCGCTCCGGGAGGATTCCCCGCCGGAGGCTTCGTCTGCGAGGGGCGTGATCGTGCCCTTTTCAAGGCCGAAGGACGTCTCCACGGACCAGCCGCCGTCGGCGGGACCGCGGTCGGCGACGAAGAGCCCGGAGATCGAGCTCGTCTTGGCGAGGTCGAAGGCCGGGTCGAGCTTGAGGATCAGCGCGGGTGCGCCGTCGGGCAGATGACCGAAGCGCTGGGGCGCCTTCAGGTCGATCGTCTTCCTCTCGAGCGGGAAGAAGGCCATCGAGTTCTTGACGCTCGCCATGCCGGCGGGCATCAGGATCTCAAGTCGGTCGAGGTCCACGATCCCCTTGAGGTCGTGGAGCGAGGGACGTTCGGGCACGAGCTTGAGCGCCTCTTCGATGCGTTCCGCGTCGGCGCTTCGGTTGGCGGCGACCTTGTAGGGGAGCGTGATCGAGGCGGAGGCGGTGCCCGGGATGCAGACGTCCTTGCAGACGAGGTAGTCGGCCTTGACGTTGACGGTGAGCTTCTGGCCCGGATTGAGCCTGCGGGGCACCTCGATCTTGAACGGGAAGACCGTTTCGCCGTGGTGGCCGTAGGAGACGATGCCCTTTGAGTCGATCCTCTCGGGGGTCGGGAACTCCGGTTCGGAGGCCTTCAGGTCGAGGGGCGTCTTGATCTCGAAGCGGGTCGCCAGACCTGATTCGCCCGGCATCTTCCAGTAGGTGTGCCAGTCGGGATCGTGGTGCATGACGACTGCCAGGCGGTTGACCGCCTGCGGCATGAGCCCGTCGTTCTCGGAGATGACTTCGAGCTTGACGTGCTCGGGCTCGGGGGCTTTCTGCGTCTGCTTGGCCATGTCGAGCCAGCCGGGCCCGGCCGCCGTGGCGGGCGCACCCGCCGCGAGCGCCAGGGCCATGGCGGCCGCGGCGAGGAATTGTCGGACGATCGTCATGGATGTCCCCGTCGGTTACTTGATTTCAGCGAACACTTCGCGGGCGGCCGAGACGGTCTCCTCGATCACGGCGTCGTCGTGCAGGATCGAGACGAAGCCGGCTTCGAAGGTCGACGGGGCGAAGTACACGCCGCGGTCGAGCATGCCGTGGAAGAAGGCGTTGAAGCGGGCCGTGTCGGCCTTCATGACGTCGGCGAAGCCCTTCGGAGGTTCCGGGAGGAAGTACAGGCCGAACATGCCGCCGACGTGGTCGGCGCAGAATTCGACGCCGGCGTCCTTGGCTGCGGCGGTGAGGCCCGTGACGAGCTTGTGGGTCTGGGCCGTGAGCTTGTCGTGGAAGCCGGGGGCCTGGATCGCCTCGAGCGTGGCGAGGCCGCAGGCGACGGCGACGGGGTTCCCGGAGAGGGTGCCCGCCTGGTACACGCCGCCCTCGGGGGCGATGTGCTTCATGATTTCACGACGGCCGCCGAAGGCCGCGACGGGCATGCCGCCGCCGATCACCTTGCCGAGCATGGTGAGGTCGGGGGTGATGCCGTAGTGGGCCTGAGCACCGCCCAGGGCGACGCGGAAGCCGGTCATCACTTCGTCGACGATCATCACGGAGCCGTGCTTCGTGCACAGGCGGCGCATCGTCTGGAGGAATTCGGGGGTGGCCGGGACGAGGTTCATGTTGCCGGCGACGGCCTCGACGATCACGCAGGCGATCTCATCGCCGTACTTGGCGAAGGCTTCCTCGAGCTGGGCCGGGTTGTTGTATTCGAGGACGAGCGTGTTGGCCGTGATGGCGGCGGGAACGCCCGAGGAGGACGGGTTGCCGAACGTGAGCATGCCCGAGCCGGCCTTGACGAGCAGGGAGTCGGAGTGGCCGTGGTAGCAGCCTTCGAACTTGATGATCTTGTCGCGGTTGGTGTAGCCGCGGGCCAGACGGATCGCGGACATGCCGGCTTCGGTGCCCGAGCTCACGAGGCGGACCTGTTCCATGGACGGAACGAGCTTGCGGATCTCCTCGGCGATGAGGATCTCACCCTCGGTGACCGTGCCGAAGGAGAGGCCCAGTTCGGTCTGGCGCTCGACCTTGGCAATCACGTCGTCGTTGTTGTGGCCGAGGATCATGGGGCCCCAGGAGAGGATGTAGTCGATGAAGCGCTTGCCCTCGACGTCCCACATGTAGGGGCCCTTGGCGCGCTGGATGAAGCGCGGGGCGCCGCCGACGGAGCGGAAGGCGCGCACGGGCGAGTTCACGCCGCCCGGAATGCTTTTTTGAGCACGTTCGAAGAGTTCTTCATTGAGTCCCATGGTTGATGTCCTTTTCTTAGTGGCTTGCCCCCGGGCGCCGGGCCTCGGGGGCTCGTTGAAAACAAAAAATCAGAAGGCGCAGCCGATCGAAAGCGAGAAGTCGGTCGGCATCGCGCGCACGGTGTAGTTGCGTTCGGCCGCCTCGAGCACGCCGGTGAAGCGCGAGAGCATCACCGTCATGTCGGCGTTCAGGAAGACGTCGCGGGTGAGCGCGTAGGTGGCGCCCATCGACATGACCGGGTGGATGCTCGTGTCCTTGTGCTTCGGACCCTTCATGCGCGACCAGCCGATGCCGCCGCCCGTGTAGAGGCGCATGTTGTCGGTGGCGTCGATGTTGTATTGGATCTGAAGCGAGACGTTGTCGAACTTGTAGGTCTGGCGCACGTTACCGGGGCTCCGGAAGAGGTGCTTGGAGTGGCGGTACGACAGGTCGGTGGCCCAGTTGCGTCCCGAGTAGTGGCGCAGGCCCGCATGCCAGGAGCCGTGGTTGGTGGCCCAGTGCGGGGTGTTCTCCTCGGCGCCGTTGTCGATGTACTCCCAGCCCGCGCCCACGCGCAGGAAGTTGTGCTTGTCGTGCCAGGCACTCGTCGAGGGGAGCGGACCGCGGCGGTTCTTGGTGTCGTCGAGCGTGATCACCGTGTAGATGAAGGCGACGTCCACCACCGGAATGTAGGTGCCGTAGACGGAGAACTCGTCCGTGCCGATCTTGCCCACGGGGAGCACCATCGGGAACGGAATCCAGTGGTAGTCGGCCCTCATCGAGAGGCCGGCGAGGTAGCCCGCACCCACGTGCAGGCCGGAGTTGCCGAGCGGCTTCCTGGCGATCCACTGATAGCCCCAGGTTGGTTCAAGACGATAGTTCGAATCGATGAAGTTGACGAGGAACAACGTGCGTTCGTTGCCCTTGTCGTCGATCGCCATGCGGCCGATGCCCATGCCGAACGGCGCGGCGTTCTGTTCGGGCTTGTTGTCCCAGTGGAACTTGGGGTGGTCGGTGTAGGTCGGGAAGATCCACATCGTGCGGCCGTTCTCCATGATGGCCTTGGTGGCCTCCACGGTGTCGTTCCAGTATTCCCCCGCGCTGCGCGCGTGGGAGTCGGCCGGGGCCACATAGCCCGCGGGAAGCGTGTCGATGACGTCGTCGATGAAGCCGCCGGCGGAGGCGCTCGAACAGAGGCCGACGACACCGGCGAGGGTGAGCAATCGTTTGATAAGGGGTTGCATTTGGGTGACAGGGATTTGTCGTTGGGCCGCACGGCGGCCTTGTTTTCGAATCCGTCTATTGTCTCATATTGTGCTTAAGGATAGTTTTCGCAGGAGCAACGGAATTTTTCAGGACCGAGGGCAGAAATACGGGACGGCGGCTTGAAAATGGCGGTGGAATCCCGTGCAGTTCTCAGCTTGGCTGACGCTAGTCATTCAGACGATCGCTGGGGGTTCATGCACGAGAGGAAAGTCCGGACTCCACAGGGCAACGTAGCAGTTAACGGCTGCCCGCCGCGAGGCGAGGATCAGAGCAACAGAGACGAGCCGGCGTAATGGTCGGTTGAAACGGGCAATCTCTACGTGGAGCAATACCAAATAGGCAATCATTGATCCGGCCCGGATTGATTGCGGGTAGGTAGCTTGAGGCCGTGCGCGAGCACGCGTCCTAGACGAATGATCGTCACCGGCGCCTTCGGGCGCCGGAACATAATCCGGCTTATCGATTGAGTCGCCCGGCCATCCAATGAAAAAGGATTCGAAACCCCAGAGGTCTCGAATCCTTTTTTTTCGTCCGTGCTTTCTATCAGAGCGCGGCGAGCGCCTCTTCACGGCGCAGCTTGATGCGTCCGTCCACGGCGATGGCCTCGCCGGTCGCGTCGGCGATCATGAGCGGATTGACGTCGAGTTCGTCGAGGAACGGGAAGTCGGTGACGAGGGCGCTCAGACGGAGGAGGATCTCCTCAATCCTGGCGACGTCGGCGGCGTGCATCCCGCGCACGGAGCCGAGCAGCTTGGAGGCCTTCACCGAGGAGACGAGCCCGCGGGCGTCCGCGTCGGTGAGCGGAGCGAGGTGGAAGGCCACGTCCTGGAGCGCCTCGACGAAGACGCCGCCCAGGCCGAACATCATCATCGGGCCGTACTGGGGGTCCGTCGCGATGCCGCAGACGAGTTCGCGCCCACCCTTGACCATCTCCTGGAGGACGACGCCCTCGAGACCCTCGAGGAGTCCCTTTTCGTCGAGCCTGGCGACCAGGTCGTCGTACTGGGCGAGGAGTTCGTCGAGGGAGCGGATGTTCACGCGCACACCGCCCACGTCGGTCTTGTGCGAGGTGGTCTTCGAGCTCATCTTCATGACGAGCGGGAAGCCGACTTTGCCGGCGGCGGCCTCGAGGCCGGCGCGGTCTGCGGCGAAGGCCGCGCGGCAGATGCGGATGCCGTAGGCGTCGAGGACGTCGAGGCTCTCACGCGTGGTGAGCTCGCTCCTGCCGGAGTCGACGACCGACTTGAAGAGGCCGGCGACGCGGTCGCGGTCGACTTCGAAGGCGGGGACGCCCCCTTCGGGCTCGTTCATGCGGATGCGCTGGAGGTTGAGCTTGGAGAGCGCCTCGACCGCTTCCTCGGCGTACATGTAGAACGGGACGTTGACGTCCATGTCGCTCAGCTTGACGAAGAAGTCGTTCTTGGTCATGAAGACGCCCACCACCGGTTTGCCGGGGTTCTCGGCCTTGATGCGCATGATCTCGCGGGCCACCTCGATGTCCGAGAGGCCCAGGAAGGGGAGGTAGATCGAGATGACCATGTCCACGCCCGGGTCGGCGAGGACGGTCTCGATCGTGCGGCGGTAGTGTTCAAGGGGGGCCGAGGCGATCATGTCGACCGGATTCTTGACGCTCGCCGCCGAGGGCAGGAAGGAGCGGAGCTCGGCCTTGGTCTCCTCGGAGAGTTCGGCCATCGTCATGCCGCGTTCGACGATCGCGTCGGTGGCCATGATGCCGGGGCCGCCCGAATTGGTGACGATCGCGATGCGGTCGCCCTTGGGGATCGGGCAGTTCGAGAAGACCTTGGCGGTCGAGAAGAGGTCGCGCAGCGAGAACTCGCGGATCACGCCGGACTGCTTCAGGAGGGCGTCGGCGGCCTTGTCCGCGCCGGCGAGGCTGCCCGTGTGGGAGCTAGCGGCGCTCGCGCCCGCGGCCGAGCGGCCCGCCTTGAGGGCGAGCACGGGCTTCTTGCGGGTGATGCGGGAGGCCAGTTCGCGGAATTTCTTCGGGTCGTTCACCGATTCCATGTAGAGCAGGATCTGCTTGACGTCGGGTTCGTCCTCCCAGTACTCGAGGGCGGTCTCCGCGTTCACGTCGGCCTGGTTGCCGATCGAGATGAACTGGGCGAAGCCGAGGTTGAGGTCCTTGAGGATGTTGAGGATGCCCCCGCCGAGGGCGCCCGACTGCGAGACGAAGCCGATGTCGCCGCGCTCGGGGAGCGCTTCGGCGAAGCAGCCGTCGAGACGGTAGTCCGGGTGGGTGTTCACGACGCCCAGGCAGTTCGGTCCCACGCAGCGCATGCCGTAGGCGCGGATCTTCGAGAGGAGCTCCTTCTCGCGCGCGGCGCCTTCCGGTCCGGTCTCCTTGAAGCCCGCCGAGATGATCACGAGGCCCTTGACGCCCTTTTCATGACATTGGTCGACGACGTCGAGGACGATCGAGTGGTTGACGAGGATGAAGGCGAGGTCGACCGGGCCGGGGATCTCCGCGAGGGTGCGGTAGGCCTTGAGCCCGTTGATCTCACCGCCCTTCGGATTGACGGGGTAAACGGCGCCGGTGAAGCCGTATTCGGTGATGCGTTTGAGGATGTCCGAGCCGATGGTGTGTTCGCGGGCGGACGCTCCGACGACGGCGACCGAACGGGGCTTGAGGATGGAATCGATGGAGTGCATAGTCTGCGGACCTGTGGGTTGTATCCGGAGTGATGGACTGAATCCCCGTAGCGTAGCATAATTCGCGCGATTTCCACCCTGTTGGGAGTGCTCCGGGACGACCCGGACGGGGACGACGGGCCGCGGGGTTTACCCGAGCTTTCCGGAAGGCGCGCCGGAGCGGCCGTATAAAAGGGGGCGCAGGGTGGAGTGAGCGG
>CAJMRV010000040.1 GCA_905215795.1 uncultured bacterium
GAGGCGTGGTACTCCTGCGCGAAGAAGAAGCACATGCCCGTCTTCTCAAGGAGCGAGACGGCCGCCTCCGGGCTCTGGCGGATGTCGGCGCCGAGGGCCTCCAGACAGTCGGCGGTGCCGCACTTGGAGGAGGCGGCGCGGTTGCCGTGCTTGGCGACCTTGAGGCCGCCCGCGGCCGCGACGAAGGCGGACGTCGTGGAGATGTTGAAGCTCCCCGAGCCGTCGCCGCCCGTGCCGACGATGTCGATCACGTCCATGCCGGTGTCGACCCGGCGGGTGTGCGAACGCATCGCGGCGGCGCAGCCCGCGATCTCGGCGGTGGTCTCCGCCCTGGCGCTCTTCGTGGAAAGGGCCGCGAGGAACGCGGCGTTCTGAGTCGGGCTTGTCTCCCCGCTCATGATCTCGTTCATGACGGCGTACGCTTCGTCGTATGCCAGGTCCTGCTTGTTGACGATCTTGACGATGGCCTCTTTTATCACGTCTTGGTCTCCTCAGATTGCTTCCGCGGCACGGCCGCGCCGCGGTTCGTGATGTCCGTGGACGCTCGGGGCGTCTCTTTTTTGCGGACGAAAAAAAATCCCTCGACCGCATCCGACCGGGGATCAGCAATGAAAAGACAATACGTCCCCGACAGATGAACACGGTCTGTCAAGGACGAATAAAAAAGGGTTTTATCCGCGTTGCCACCTTGAATTCACGGGGTCGCCCCCGTGCACTTTGCGGGACGCCATCACGTCCCCGGCCACTCACGCAGGCCCTGGCGTCGCAGAATACTCCGTGCGGCAAGCACGTTTGACTGCGCCCTCAGCGGTCCATTTGACGGCGTGTTTCCTACCTGCTTTCCAGCACCGCAGGCTCTCTGTCAGGGCATCGCCGCCTTTATCTCCGCATCAACGGTTTGAGGAATCTCTCGATTCGTGAAAAACCATAACACCGCCCGAAATGGGCTGTCAAACAGGTTTATTGAAAAGACGCTTTTGTAGTCGTTAATGCCTAATGAGTATTCACTATACGTTCGGTCTTTTCGAACGGAAATGCGGTCGGATTGGCTTTGTCGCAGGGCTCGGACGCTTGTCGGGATCGGCGTGGAGGAGGCGTTTGTTTTTAGTTTGAAGGACAGCCGGCGGATGTTTTCACGTCGGCGGGTTTTAAAAGAAAAAGCCGGATGAAAACATGTCTTCGTTTTCATCCGGCCCTAAAAAGAAAAACCCCGCCTGGTATGCATCACTTGGTCCCCCGGGGAACCAAGGCTAAGCAGCGCGGGGTGTTGCTGTCCAGGAGTTCATCAAAGACGCGTGGCGGCCGAGGCCTCAGGGGAGCGTTCTCGTGAACCGTCCGATCGTCTCGACGTGGAGCGCCCCCGGGAACATGTCGAAGAGCTCGATTGCCTCGAGGCGCCAGCCGAGTCGCACGAGCGCGGCCGCATCGCGCGCGAAGGTCTTCGGATTGCAGGAGATCATCACCAGGCGTTCGATCGGGGAGCGCGTGAGCGTGGCGGGCACGTCGGGGGCGAGCCCCTTGAACGCGGGGTCCGCGACGCACACCGTCGGCTTGATGCCGCGTGCGAGGAGTCCGGGGAGGACCTTCTCGACGGGGCCCGCGGTGAAGGCGGCGTTTTCAATTCCGTTCACACGTGCGTTTTCACGGGCGCGTTCAACGGAGGACTCCACCCATTCCACGCCGTGGGCGCTCTCGACCGACCTCGCGCCCATCAGCGTCATGGTGCCGATGCCGCAGTAGAGGTCGAGGAAGACGTCGTCGGGCCTGAAGTCCGCCCATTCGAGGGCCTTGGCGTAGAGGGCGCGGGTCTGCTTCGTGTTGACCTGCAGGAACGTGTCGATCGCCACTTCGAAGGCGAGGCCGTCGATCGTGGCCGTGACCATCGTGTCGCCATGAAAGGGTTTCAGGTCACCGCCCGTGAGGTTGTTGCCGCGGGTGTTTTCAATGAGGACGAAGCCCGAGAGGCCGAGGCGCTCGAGCGTCTCCATGAAGGCCGTGTCCGAGGCGAGCTCGCGGGTGAGCGCGTCGTGTTCTTCGGGCGTCGTCTCGCCCGTGACGAGTCCTGCCAGGCGCGTCCTCTGTTTGTTTGTCTCCGTGGATTCCACGCCGCGGCCCGGGGCCGTCTCGAGGTTCAGTTCGAGTTCGCCCGCATCGCGGCAGACCAGTCCCTTGATGAAGGGGAGGCGTTTCGCCTTCACGCCCGGCGTGAGCGCGCGGGCCGTTTCACGGGCGAGCGCGGCCATCCACGCGGGGGTCTGGCGGCACAGGAGGCTCTCCGGGGAGACGTGGGCGGTGCCGCCCGTCCTCAGGCCGAAGACGAGGCTGCCTTCGGCGTCGAGGTCGGCCCACCAGGAGGCTTTGTTGCGGTAGAGACCGGGAGCCGGACTCGGATGCACGGCGGGCACTTCGGGGAGGGAGTCCGCGTCGAACCCCTGTTCCTCCAATGCTTCGAGGAGGAGTCCGCGCTTTTCTTCGAGCTGGTGCGCGTAGTCGAGCCTGCCCAACGGGCAGCCGCCGCAGGCCGACGGAGCCGCAAGGGCCGGGCACGGATCGGCGGCGAGGTAGGGGCTCGTCGAGACCACCTTCACGCAGCGCGCGTGGGTGCGGCGCTGGCCCGCGTGCACGAGGAGCGCGTCGACGGTTTCGCCGCTCACGGCGCCCTCGACGTCCCATTCACGGCCGTCGAGGAAGGCGCGGCCTTCGCCGGCGGCGTTCATCGAGGAGATCGTGAGGCGCACGGTGGTGCCTCGGGTTTCGAGGCCGGCGTCGGGGACGGCGGTTAACTCGGGGTTTTCTTCGTTCAGGCGGGGCATAGGAGGAGCACGGCGGCTAAAAGGGCGGAAAGGAGCGCGGCGAGGCGCATCGGGAGGACGCGGCGGGTGAGGATCGCCTTCGAGAGCGCGGGGTTCTCACGGGAGACCGAGCGGGCGGCCTTCTTGTAGAGCCACGCGAAGAAGAACGCGATGAGGGCCCAGAAGACTGACAGGTTGCCGACGGCCTCGGCGAGGAAGCCCTCGTGGAATCCGAAACCACCCGGATGGGCGGCCGCGGCGGCCAGGGCGAGGGCCACGCCCGTCAGGAAGACGGCGGTGAAGAAGACGGGGTGCGACCCCATCTCCAGCACGAAGGCGCGGTCCACTTTCCGTAGGAGTTCTCGTGTCATTGCGGGGAGTCCTTTTCGGGGAGTCTCTCGGGAAAAAGGGAGTTCATTATAAGGCCGTGGGACGGCATGGCCGCCCACGGGGCGCCGCTGGTCGCATCAGGCGCGGTTTTTCACGCCCTTTATTGACGAAGGTCGAAGACGCGCGGTTTCGCGGGAGGAAAGAAAAACGGCGGCGTCCCGTGGGGGCGCCGCCGTGAAGCGGGGATTTTCGGGAGTCCCTTAGGGCTCCCGGGAGGGTCAACCTTCTCAGAAGATGTTGCCCAGGGCGACGACGAGCACGAAGAGCGGGCTCACCACGCCGATCATGAGGCGGATCACCTTGAGGGCCTTCGGCGAGAGCGGACGGTCGGTCGTCGTGAGTTCCTTCTCGGTCGTCTTCCAGGCGAACCAGGAGGCGCCGATGGCGATGCCGAAGGTCGAGAGCGGCATGCCCACGTTGCTCGTGACGTAGTCGAGCAGGTCGAAGATCGTCTTGCCGAAGAGCTTGACGTTGCTCCACTCACCAAAGGAGAGCGTGCTCGCCAGGCCGACGATGAGGGCGCCGGTGAAGGTGATCAGGATGGCGCGGCGGCGCGACCAGTTGAAGGAGCGCGTCAGCAGGGCGCAGCAGGCCTCGAGCATCGAGACCGAGCTCGTCAGGGCCGCCACGACGAGGCAGAGGTAGAAGGCCACGGCGAAGAGCTGGCCCATGGGCATCTTCGCGAAGATGGCGGGCATCGTCACGAAGGTGAGACCGGGGCCGGCGCCCGGGTCCACGCCGAAGGCGAAGACGGAGGGCATGATCATGAGGCCGCCCAGGAGCGAGCTCACGATGCCGAGGATGACGATCCACATCACCGAATTGGGGAGGTCGGCCTTCGGGTTGAGGTAGCTCCCGTACGTGATCATCGTGCCCGCGCCGAGCGAGAGCGAGAAGAACGTGAAGCCCATGGCCTGGAAGAGCGCGGAGCCGTTGAAGTCGCTCCAGTGCGGCAGGAACAGGAACTCGATCCCCTTGAAGCCGCCCGGGAGCGTGAGGCCACGGATGATCAGCACGATCATCAGGACGAAGAGGAGCGGCATCAACACCTTGGCGATCCTCTCGATGCCGCTCTGGACGCCCTTGAGGACGACGGCGGCGGTGAGGACGAGGAACGCGACGAGGCAGAGGAACGTTTCGGTGCCGTTGCTCACGAACGCGCCGAAGTGTTCACCCAGCTGTGCCGGGTCGGAGACGAGGCCCGAGCCCGTGGCGGCGTCGAAGAGGTACTTGATGCACCAGCCGCCCACGACCGAGTAGAACGAAAGGATCAGGAAGACCGTGAAGACGCCCACGCCGCCGAAGAAGCCCCAGCCCTTGCCGATGACGCGCGAGAGCGACTTCATCGGGCCCGCGCGCCCGGCGCGGCCCATGGCGAACTCGGCGATCAGCAGCGAGACGCCCACGGTGAGCGAAAAGAAGATGTACGGGATCATGAAGACGGAGCCCCCGTTGGTGCCCGCCATGTAGGGGAATTTCCAGATGGCTCCGAGGCCTACGGCCGAGCCGACGGTGGCGAGGATGAACCCGATGCGGGAACCCCAGCCCGATTGCGTGGATGCTGTCATAAGAGCGAGTCCTTTATTGTTTTGTGTGAGATGTATTCATGCCGGTTGGAAGAAAGGTCGTTGGTTTTCCCCGTCGCCGTCCTCGGCGGGACGGCTGCGGAGGGGTTGGAAAAGAGGTGTTCGTCAGAAGAGCCCGAGGCCGCTGAGCATCACGATGCCGATCAGGATCGGGGCCGCGACCGCGGCGATGAACCTGAAGAGCTTCATGAACCAGAGCGGCTGGCGCACGACGAGGTTGAGCTGCTTCTCGGCCATCGGCCAGGCGGTCCAGCCCACCACGACGGCGATGCCGAGCACGCCGATGGGCATGCCGATGTTGCTGGTGAGGTAGTCGAGCAGCGAGAAGAAGTCCATGCCGAAGAGCTTGTAGTCCTTGAGCATGCCGAAGCTCAGGGCGCAGATCGTCCCGAGGACGGCCAGGCTCACGAAGTTCGCGGCGATCGCGGTGCGGCGCTTGAGCATGCACTGGTCGCAGAGGAACTGGGTGCTCATCTCGAGGATCGACATCGAGCTCGTCAGGGCCGCCACGAAGAGGCACACGTAGAAGATGATCGCGAAGACCGAGCCGAAGGGGAGCTGCGCGAAGACGGCGGGCATCGTCGCGAAGGTCAGTCCCGGGCCGCCGTCGGGCGAGAGGCCGAAGGCGAAGACGGCCGGCATGATCATGAGGCCGCCGAGGATCGAGGCCATGATCGCGAGCGTGACGATCCAGGAGGTCGACGTGACGATGTTGACGCGGTCGGGGAGATAGCTCCCGTAGTTCATCTGGGAGCCCGATCCCACGGAGAGCGAGAAGAAGGCGAAGCCCATGGCCGATAGGAGCGAGGAGCTCGTGAAGTGCTCCCAGTCGGGCTTGAAGAGGAATTCGACGCCCGCCCAGGCGCCCGGCAGGGTGAGGCCGCGCACGATCAGGATGAGCATCATGATGAAGAGGAGCGGCATCAGGTACTTGGCGACCCACTCGATCCCCTTCTCGACGCCGCCGAAGACGACGACGGCGGAGGCCGTGAGGAAGGCCATGTGGCAGGCCACCGGCGTCCAGTCGCTCGAGGCGAACGTGCCGAAGGCCTCACGCATCATGGCGGGGTCGTTGACGATGCCGTGGCCGGTGAGGGCTTGGAGGAGGTAGTAGACGGTCCAGCCGCCCACGACGGAGTAGAAGGCGAGCACGAGGTAGCCCGTGGCGCAGGCGAGCACGCCGATCCAGCCGACCCAGCGGCCGCCCCACATCGGGAAGGCGCGTGCGGCGCCCGCACGGGTGGCGCGGCCCATGCACATCTCGCCCATCAGGAGGACCAGACCGATCGTGACCGTGAAGAAGATGTACGGGATCAGGAAGACCGAACCGCCGTTGGTGCCGGCCATGTACGGGAACTTCCAGATCGCCCCGAGGCCGACCGCGCTGCCGGCGCTCGCGAGGATGAATCCGAGTCGGGAGCCCCACTGGGAGCGGAGCGATTTCTTTTTTGTTGTTGAATCAGTTTCAGACATCGATTTTCGAAGGGGACGCCGGACGGGTGTTTTGTCCGGCGCGGCGCATTCGTTTTCTTGGGGTGGGTGGCGTCCGCCGCCTTCCGACGGCGGACGGGGCTCTTTAGAACCAGCCGGTCACGAGGACGACCGCGACGACGATCGGCGAGAGCACGAGCATCGAGAAGCGCAGCACCTTGATGAGGGCGGGGTTCTCAGGACGGGCGCCGAAGGCGTCGTCCTTGATCTTCGGCCAGCAGAGCTTGCCGGCGAGGTACAGGATCACGAGGCCGCCGAGCGGAAGCGAGACGTTGCTCGTGAGGAAGTCGAAGATGTCGAAGAAGGTCTTGCCGTTGAAGAACGTGACGTCCGAGAGCACGCCGAAGGAGAGGCACGGGAGCATGCCCACGACGGCGAGCGAGAGCGTCGAGACGACGGCCGCCTTCGGGCGCGAGAGCTTCTTCTCGTCGACGAGGAAGGCCATGATGATCTCGAGCTGCGAGACGGAGCTCGTCACGGCGGCCACGATGATCAGCAGGTAGAAGGCGATCGAGAGGATGTGGCCCATCGGGAGCTGTGCGAACACGGCGGGCATCGTCATGAACGTGAGGCCCGGGCCGCCGGCGGGTTCGAGACCGAAGGCGAAGACGGCGGGCATGATCATGAGGCCGCCCAGGAGCGAGGCGATGCAGGTGAGCACCGTGATCTGGAAGCACCCCGAGACGAGGTTCGTCTTCTCACTCAGGTAGGAGCCGTAGGTGAGCATGCACCCGCAGCCCACGGCGAGCGAGAAGAACGTGAAGCCCATGGCCTGCAGGCCGGCCTCCCACGTGAACTTGGCCGGGTCGAACTTGAAGAGGTACTCGACCCCCTCCATGGCGCCCGGGAGCGTCAGGCCGCGCCCGATCAGCACGCACATCAGGATGAAGAGGAGCGGCATGAGGAACTTCGAGACGCGCTCGATGCCCTTGGTGACGTCGAAGGCCACGATGAAGCAGTTGATCGCGAGGAAGAGCCACTGGAAGCCCAGGGCCGTCACCGGGTTGGAGGTGAGCGAGGCGAAGTGCGCCCCGAGGGCCTCGCGGTCGGTGATCAGGGTCGAGCCCGTCAGGGCGTCGACGAAGTACGAGAGCGACCAGCCGCCGATCGCCGAGTAGAAGCTCAGCACGAGGAAGCCCGTGAGCACGCCGATGTATCCCCAGGGCACCCACTTGGGACCCGCCAGGTTGCGGTAGGCCGTCACGATGCCGCCCTTGCCGGCGCGCCCGAGGGCGACTTCGGCGATCAGCAGGGTGAAGCCCACGGTGAAGGTGAGCAGGATGTACGGGAACAGGAACGCGCTCCCGCCGTTGTTGCCCACCATGTAGGGGAATTTCCAGATGGCTCCGAGCCCGACGGCCGCCCCGGTGCTTGCCAGGACGAACCCGATTCTCGAAGTCCAGTTCTTGCGTGTGCTGCTCATTGGTCTAGTCTCTCCGTGAGTTCTTTGTGAGGAGCTGTTTGTTGTCAGAAAATTCGTCGTCCCGCTCCAATGACGAAACCCGGTTCATCCTCGTCGTGCCGATGATGAGTCCGGGTTTCTTTCAGGCGGGCGCTTCATTCACGTCCGGAAACGGACTCCTGAAGTTTAGCCGAACACGCCCTGGTAGAGCGCCACCGCCACGAGGATCGGGGCGAGGAAGGCGATCATCACGCGGATCGTGGTGAGCACGCCGTTGCCGTAATGGTTGACGCTCGAGAGCTGTTCGCGGATCTTCGGCCAGGCGATCCAGCCGGCGAGCACCGCGACGGCGAGGCCGCCAAGGGGCATCATGAAGTTCGTGCAGACGTAGTCGAGGATGTCGAAGAAGGTCTTGCCGGCGACCGTGAAGCCGGACCAAGGGCCGAAGCTCAGCGCGGAGGCGCCGCCCAGGAAGAAGAGGGTGACCCAGTTCAGGGCGACCGCGGCCTTCCTCGAGAGGTGGACTTCGTTCTGCAGGAACGAGGTGACCACTTCAAGGAGCGAGACGGCGCTCGTGAGTGCGGCGACGAGCAGGCACACGTAGAAGAGCAGTGCGAAGACGGCGCCGAAGGGGACCTTCGAGAAGATGAGCGGGACGGTCACGAAGACGAGGCCGGGGCCGCCGTTGGGTTCGAGACCGAAGGCGAACACGGCGGGCATGATCATGAGGCCCGCGAGGAGCGCCGCCTGGATGGCGAGGACCGCGACCCAGAGCGAGGCGTTCGGGATGCTCGTCTTGTCGGAGAGGTAGCTCCCGTAGGTCACGAGGATGCCCGCGCCCAGCGAGAGCGAGAAGAACGTGAAGCCCATGGCGTTGAGCACGGCCGAGCTCGTGACGTTCTCCCAGCTGAAGTTGAACAGGTACTCGACGCCCTGCCAGGCGCCGTCGAGCGTCAGGCCGCGCACGATGATGCAGAGCATCAGCACGAAGAGCGTGGGCATCAGATACTTGGAGACGCGTTCGATGCCCGCTTCGACGCCGAGGACGACGGTCGCGCAGGTGATCGTGAGGAAGACGAAGTGCCAGCCGACGTTCCTGTAGGGGTCGGCGACGAGGGCGCCGAAGGAGGCCTGCAGGGCCTGGGCGTCGCTCGTGGCGACGTTCCCGCCGATGGCGTCCCAGAGGTAGGAGACGCACCAGCCGCCCACAACCGAGTAGTACGACAGGATCACGTAGGAGGTCAGCACGCCGAGGGCCCCGATGATTCCGTAGAACGGGCCGCCCACGCGGCGCATGGCCGAGACGACCGAGCCGCGGCCGCGGCGGCCGATGGCGACTTCAGCCATCACGAGGGCGAGGCCGATCGTGAAGGTGAAGATGATGTACGGAATGATGAAGGCGGCGCCGCCGTTGGCACCGGCCCAGAACGGGAATTTCCAGATGGCCCCGAGGCCGATTGCGGAACCGGCCGATGCGAGGATGAACCCGAGGCGGGAGCTCCATTGCGCGTTGTTTGTCATATGAGTCAGCTCTTGTTGTGTTGGAGACCTGGTTCTTCAATAGTTCGCCTTTCAAGAGGGCCGGCGGGAATGGAGGCGGCTAGGCGGTTCCGATTCATGGAAGAACCCGACGATGAAAAGGAACGCCTTTCCCGAGCCGCGGGCCTCGTCTTGTCGATGCTCCGGGCCTTCAGGTTCGGGAAAGACTCCTCTTTCACGGTGGATTGTATCCATACGCGCGTCATGGCTTGCGCAGCGCGCGGATTATCTAGGCTTTTATTGGTTTAAAAGGAGTCGCATAGGACTTATCGCCTAGGAGAAACATCCGTGATCGGCCGTTCCACCTAGGGGAAATCGGAGATGACGAAGTGGCGCCGCCGCTCTCCCTTCCTTTTGATTTACAAGAGTTTTTCCCGTTGCGGGGACCTCCCCGGCGCCGGGCATCCCTGAAGGGGGGCTTTCCCAACGTGCCCGATCGGCGTCGAGGACCCCCGTCGGGGACGTCCTTTCCCGTATAATGAGGGCGTCGGAGAGGCGTGGAGTTCCGGGGAGGACCCGGCGGCGCCGCCGACGGTGCGCCAGAGGGACCGCCCGAGGCGGGGAGCCCCGCGCGCCATCCACCCGAACAGTCATTACACCGAGTACGCTTGTGAACACACGTCTGTACCCCCATCCCTTCTTCGCCCGCGAGGGCCGTCCGTTCATCTACGGCGGCATCGCCGTGACGCTTTTCTTCTGGCTCTGCTCGCTCACGTTCCTCACCTGGATCGCCGGGCTTCTGACGCTCTTCTGCATCCAGTTCTTCCGCGACCCCGCCCGTGAGGCGCCCGAGGACCCGCGCGCCGTCGTGAGCCCCGTGGACGGCCGCGTCTGCAAGATCCAGGAGGCCAAGGATCCGCTCACCGGCGAGGACGTGCGCATGATCTCGATCTTCATGAACGTCTTCAACGTGCACAGCCAGAAGGCGCCCGTCGCCGGCCGCGTCGAGGAGATCCGCTACACGCCGGGGCTCTTCCTCAATGCCGACCTCGACAAGGCGAGCACCGACAACGAAAGGAACGCCGTGCGCGTGACGACGCCCGAAGGCGTGAGCGTCACGTTCGTGCAGGTCGCGGGCCTGATCGCCCGCCGCATCCTCTGCTACGCCGAGGTCGGCAGCGACCTTCAGCGCGGCGAACGCTACGGCTTCATCCGCTTCGGCTCCCGCGTGGACGTCTACCTGCCGCTCGACGCGGAGGTGGCCGTCACAATCGGCGACAAGGTGACCGGCGTCGCCTCGACGATCGCCCGTCTCTGATAGAGGAGCGTCGCCGACGCTCCTTTGAAGGAAATCATCCCGGCCGTCCCTCGGTGGACCGCCGGGATTTTTTGCGGTGCGCTGGGCATGCGCAGTATCTAAAGGGTGAAAGTCCCGAAGGGCGGGAAG
>CAJMRV010000041.1 GCA_905215795.1 uncultured bacterium
TGGCCTTCTCGATCACGGTGTAGGGGTCGGCCGTCATGCGCAGCGCCGGCATCGGGAGGTCCTCATAGGCGCTGAGGAGCTCCTTGGTGGACTCCTTCAGGCGGCCCGCTTCCGCGAGGAGTTCGTCGCGGGTCTTCCCGGGCAGGAGCTGCAGGATCATGCCGTGCTCCATGTCGTGGTGGAGGATCGGATGGACGACCTGGTGGCGCGCGCCGCACTTGGGGCACTCCACGAGGAACTGTCCGCCCGAACGGAAGAGGGCGGCCTGCTCAGGATCGAGCTTCGTGTTGAGGCTCTCCCAGAGGGTGAACTCGATGGACTCCCCGCACTGGGGGCACTTGAGGGTTTCGGTGTGCGTCTTGGACATGGCTTCCTTGTTGCGTTTTCGAGCGGAGACGGGCTCCGGCTTCCATGGATCTTGACTCTTCAGGGCATTCTCCCACATCGGGGCGCATGCGTGTGGGGAGGCGGGATGCGGGGGCCCCGGATGTGGAAGAGGCGCGGTCCCCTTCCTCGGGAACCACGCCTCCTTCAGACCGTCGGGGCCGCTCAGAGGCGGCGTCCCATGGTCACGCGTTCGTTGTCGCCGTAGTCGCGGATCGTCCGGATCGCGGCGAAGCCGGTCTCCTTGAAGATCGCGCGGACCGCCTCGCCCTGGTCGTAGCCGTGCTCGACGAGGAGCCAGCCGCCCGGCACGAGGTGGATGGGCGCCCCGCAGATGATCGTCTCGAGGGCCGTGAGGCCGGTCGATCCGTCCGTGAGGGCCGTCCGGGGCTCGTAGCCGAGGGCCCTCAGGTGCGGGTCGTGGGATGCGATGTACGGGGGGTTGCTCACGACGATGTCGAAGGTCTCGTCGAACGGGATCGGGGCCCACCAGGAGCCCTCGCGGAATTCGACGCGGGCGCCGAGGTCCGAGGCGTTCTTCTTCGCGACGGCGAGCGCGCCCGGGGAGAAGTCCGTGGCGGTCACGGAGGCTTCGGGGTACTGGAGCGCGAGGGTCACGGCGATGCAGCCGCTGCCCGTGCCGAGGTCGAGGATGCGGGCCTTCTCCGGGATGACGACCTGGGCCTGTTCGATCAGCACCTCGGTGTCCGGACGCGGGATCAGCACGTTGTTGTCGACCGTGAAGTAGCGGCCGAAGAACTCCTGGCGGCCGGTCAGGTAGGGGACCGGCATCCCCTCGATCCTCGAGTCCACGAGCATCGTGAAGGCGAGGATCTTCGTGTCGTCGACGACTTCGTCGTCGTGCGCGATCAGGAATTCGCGGGGCTTGCCGAGGACGTGTCCGAGGAGGATCGCCGCCTCGAAGCGGCCGATCTTCGCCGTGGCGTCCGCGAGCAGCGCCCTGATCGTCTTGTGGCTGTTTTCAATGCTGTCCATGGTCTTTGTCGTTTGGTCCTCAGGCCATCTGCGCGAGCAGTTCGGCCTGGTGCTCGGTGACCAGGGCGGTGATGACCTCGTCGAGGTCCCCCTCCATGATCTGCTCGAGCTTGTAGAGCGTCAGGTTGATGCGGTGGTCGGTGACGCGTCCCTGAGGGTAATTGTACGTGCGGATGCGTTCGCTGCGGTCGCCCGAGCCGATCAGGCTCTTTCGTTCGCTCGCCTCCTTGGCCTGCTGTTCGGCGAGGCGCTGGGCGTAGATGCGCGAGGCGAGCACGCCCATGGCGCGCGCCTTGTTCTGGGTCTGGCTGCGTTCGTCCTGGCATTCGACGACGATGCCCGTCGGGATGTGGGTGATCCGCACGGCCGAGTCGGTCTTCTGGACGTGCTGGCCGCCCGCGCCCGAGGCGCGGAAGACGTCGATCCTGAGGTCGGCGGGGTTGAGCTCGACCTCCTCGACGTCGTCGAGTTCGGGGAGCACCGCCACGGTGCAGGCGGAGGTGTGGATGCGGCCCTGGCTCTCGGTGGCCGGGACGCGCTGGACGCGGTGGCCGCCCGATTCGAACTTCAGGCGCGAATAGGCGCCCTGGCCGGCGATGCGCACGACGACCTCCTTGTAGCCGCCCAGCTCGCTCGGGCTCGAGGAGACGATCTCCGTGGCCCAGCCCCGGTTCTCGGCGAACTTGCGGTACATCCTGAGGAGGTCCCCCGCGAAGAGCGCGGATTCGTCGCCGCCGGTGCCCGCGCGGATTTCAAGGAAGATGTTCCTGTCGTCGTTGGGGTCCTTGGGAAGGAGCGCGATCTCGAGCTCGTGCTCGAGACGGGCGAGCTCGTCCTTGAGGCGGGCGACCTCGTCCTGGGCCATCTGCTTGAATTCGGGGTCCTCGAGGAGCTCCCTGGCTTCCTCGAGTCCCTTCTCCGCCTCCTCGTAGGCCTTCATGGACAGGACGACCGGTTCGATCTCGGCGCGCTCCTTGGTGAGCGCCTTGAAGCGGTTCATGTCCGAGGCCGCGTCGGGTTCGGAGAGGAGACCGTCGATTTCGATGATTCGGCGCGAAAGCATGAGGAGCTTGTGGCGCATGTTGTCGTTGATCATGTTGCCTTTGTTTGTGCGGAGGAAATGGGCTTGCAGGTGTATGGATAATGACAAATCGGAGGACTTTTTTCAAATCCTCCGACTCGTGTGGTTCAGATTGTCCGGCCGTCTCAGCGGTCGCTCCTTCTGTAGAAGGAGGCGAAGCAGCGTTCGATCAGGTCGCGGTCCTCGTCGTCGAGGCCCTTGCCGTCGCGAAGCAGGATCGTCGGGTCATGGACGAGCTTCTTGGTGAGGCCGTAGGCGAGCATTTCGAGCACCTCCTTGGGGTCGTCGCCGTGGTTGAGGTGGCGC
Organism: uncultured bacterium; assembly: GCA_905215795.1. Taxonomy (GTDB): domain Bacteria; phylum Pseudomonadota; class Gammaproteobacteria; order Burkholderiales; family Burkholderiaceae_F; genus Sutterella. The sequence continues at coordinate 2,768 of CAJMRV010000041.1, forward strand.
ATCGCCCGGTTGAGCTCGAATTCGCGCAGGTAGTCGGCGCGGTCGCGCAGCGCCTGGATGGCGGGAACCGATTCGCGCTGGCGCAGCCAGTCGGCGAAGTCGTTCGTCCTCAGCGAGATGATGGTCTCGGCCTGGGAGACGGCGGCCTGGCGGGAGGCCACGCCCTGGCTCACGACCTTGCCGAGGTCGTCGACCGTGTAGACGTACACGTCGTCGAGGCGTTCGATCTCGGGTTCGACGTCGCGGGGCACCGCGAGGTCGACGATGAACATGGGACGGTGCTTGCGCGTCTGGACGGCGCGCTCGATCATGCCCAGTCCGATGATCGGGAGCGAGGAGGCCGTGCACGAGACGATGACGTCGAAGTCCTGGATCTTCTTGGGGAGTTCGGCGAGCGTGATCGCGTCGGCGTTGATGCTGCGGGCGAGGTTCTGGCCGCGCTCGAGCGTGCGGTTGGCGATCGTCAGGGAGCGGGGCTTCTGGGCCGCGAAGTGCGCGGCGCACAGTTCGATCATCTCGCCGGCGCCCACGAAGAGGACGCGCTCGTCGTCGAGCGTGCCGAAGAGGCGCAGGGCGAGGCGCACGGCGGCCGCGGCCAGGCTGATCGAGTTCGAGCCGATGGCGGTGACGCTGCGCACCTCCTTGGCGACCGTGAAGGTCGACTGGAAGAGGTGGTTGAGCTGCGTGCCGAGCGTGCGGCGGGCGCGCGCGATCTTCTCGGCCTTCTTCATCTGGCCGACGATCTGGGTTTCACCGAGGACCATCGAATCCAGGCCGGAGGCCACGCGGAAGGTGTGCTGGGCGGCCTGTTCCTGTTCATACAGGTACACGTGCGGCTCGATGTCGGCGCGCTTGACGCCCTTCTTCTCGCAGATGAAGTCGATCACGGCCGAACGGGCCTTGCCGAGGTCGTCGCAGACGCAGTACAGCTCGGTGCGGTTGCAGGTCGAGAGCAGGGCGGCTTCACGGATGAAGCCCGCGTTCTCGTTGTTGAAGCGTTCGGTCAGGTGCGTGATCGCTTCCGCAACTTCGTCGGCGTTGAACGCCACTCGCTCGCGGATGGAGATCGGCGCCGTGGTATGGTTGAGGCCTAAAGCAAAGAGAGTCATCTCGTGCCGTCAGTTGTTCAAGAGGGTCTTTTTTCGTGCCATCATGCTCGAAGTGGAGCAAAATAGGGGTCGCACGAAACATCGTAATGGCCTGAATTATATCTGTCTTTCCTTTGATTTAACCTTAAGAGGACGGACGGGGGTCGTCTCGATGCCGTATTTCAATCGGGTCCATAGAACATTTTCATAGGAGTTGAAACTTATGGCAGGCATGACCGTATCGGTCAAGGACGAGCTCAGGAGCGGAGCCGCTCTGGTGCTCTTTTCGGGTGGACAGGATTCTACGACCACGCTCGCTTGGGCGCTTCAGCATTTCGAACGCGTCGAGACGCTCGGCTTCGAATACGGGCAGAGGCACAACGTGGAGATGGTCTGCAGGAAGAACGTCATCGAGCGCGTGCGCGCACTCGATCCGAAGTGGGACGCGCGACTCGGCATGGACCACGTCCTCGACATGAGCCTGCTCGGACAGATCTCCGACTGCGCCCTCACGCGCGAGATGAGCATCGAGCTCGGCAAGAACGGGCTTCCCAATTCGTTCGTCCCCGCCAGGAACCTGCTCTTCTTCACGTTCGCCGCCGCCCTCGCGTTCCGCCGCGGCCTCACCACACTCGTGGGAGGCATGTGCGAAACCGACTACTCGGGTTATCCGGACTGCCGCGACAACACCCTCAAGAGCCTCCAGGTCTCGCTTTCGCTCGGCCTGGACCTCCCGATCGTGATCGAGACGCCGCTCATGTGGCTGAGCAAGGCCCAGACCTGGGAGCTCGCCCGCCAGCTCGGCGGCGATCCCTTCGTCGACCTGATCCGCAAGGAGACGCACACCTGTTACGAAGGCGATCGCGAGCACTGGCACGAATGGGGCTACGGATGCGGGCACTGCCCGGCCTGCGAGCTCCGCCGCGTCGGCTGGGAGCACTTCAAGGCCGACGACGCTTCGCCCAAGGCGAAGTAAGGCCTCAGGGACGCATGAAACAGAACGGCCCCGACGTTTCGACGTGCGGGGCCTTCGAGCATCCGGAGCCCGGGCCTGTGCGCCGGGGGCGGATAAAACAAAACCCGGGCAAGACCCGGGTTTGAAGCGTCTGGTGGCTGGGGGCGGAATCGAACCGTCGACACGCGGATTTTCAATCCGCTGCTCTACCAACTGAGCTACCCAGCCGAAACTGTCCTTTTCATCGTCCCGTCCCTTGGAGAGACGGTGTGGTGGCTGGGGGCGGAATCGAACCGTCGACACGCGGATTTTCAATCCGCTGCTCTACCAACTGAGCTACCCAGCCAAACTTCTTGTAAAGGAAACACGAATTGTATGGACTCTTACGGGCGATTGCAAGGCCGTTTTCCGATCGACGGGGCGGACGGGTCGAAAAATACCTTGTTTGCGGTATCGTGACGGGGCCCGAAGACCATGCTCCCCGAAGGGGGATTGAAACAATTGAATGCTTTTTCGACGAAAAAATTACGCAGGCCGGGGGTGTTTTGGGTCAGAATAGACGCATTTCACCGCGGTCCGGCGGATAGTTCGTCCACCCCGCCGCGTCAGCCCTTCAAACAACCTCTATGGAGAGAGACCATGGATTTCAAGAAAGCCCTCTGCGTCGCCGCGGTGATGGCGGCCGCTTCGAGCGCCTTCGCCGCCCCGTCGGCCGAGGACGTCATCCGCACCACCTTCCAACAGCGCAACAACGTGGCCGTCCAGTCCGTCAAGCCCACCCCGGTCCCCGGCATCTACGAGATCTACCTCGGCAGGCTCGACCAGCCCGTCTACACGGACGCCACCGCTTCGTTCGTCCTGAACGCTCCGCTCTGGAACCTCAAAACCAATGAGAACCTCACCGAGAAGAGCCGCCAGGCCCGCCAGGCCGAGCTCTTCAAGTCGCTCCCCTACCAGAACGCCGTCAAGCAGGTCTTCGGCAAGGGCGAACGCAAGCTCGTCGTCTTCTCGGACCCCGCCTGCACGTTCTGCCGCACCCTTGAGAAGTCGCTCGAACGCGTCGGCAACGTGACGGTCTACACCTTCCTCTTCCCGGCGCTGCCGCGCGGTCCCGTCCAGATCCAGGACATCATCTGCGCGAAGGACCCCGCCAAGGCCTGGTCCGACTGGATGGGCCACGGCGTCGAACCCGCCCACCAGAGGGCCGGCTGCGACAACGGCAAGATTGATGCGAACACCGACATCGCCGCCCGCTTCAACGTGCACGGCGTGCCCCACATGATCTTCCCGGACGGTACGGTCCAGTCGGGCGCCCTCGACGACGGCATGCTCGACAAGATGCTCGCCGAGCACCAGTGATTCCCCGGCGGGGCGTGCAGGGCGCGCGCCCCGCGTCAGGACGGAATGAAAAAAGAAGGCCGGTTTCCAAACCGGCCTTTTGTATTTTCGAAGGGCGCCTCTTTCCAGGGGTGCTTTTTCGTCACTGCTTGAGGAGCCGTGCGGGCTCGAATCCCTTCGGGACCATCACCCAGGCCGAGGTCGTGCTCTTCTGACGGCCGGCCGCGGCGCCGGCTTCGTCGCCGAAGCCCCAGAAGTAGTCGAAGCGGATGGGACCGCGGATGGCACTTCCGGTGTCCTGGGCGATGACCGGACGGTTCATCGAGAAGGCGGGCTTAGCCTGGTTCGCCGAGACGAAGAACGGCGTGCCGTAGCGCCAGACGTTGTGGTCGACCGCCACGGAGGCGCGCGGCGTGAGCGGGACGGACTGGGCGCCCAGCGGGCCTTCGTCGGCGGCACCGGCGCGTTCCTTGAAGTAGACGTATCTCGGGTTGGCGTTCATCGCCTCGTCGATCTTGCCGGGATTCTTCCTTCCCCAGGCGCGGATGCTCTGCATGGAGAGGTTCCCGCGGGAGAGTTCGCCCGTCTCCAGGAGGTGGCGTCCGAGCGAGACGTACGGGTGGCCGTTCTGGTCGTCGAAGCCCACGCGGATGTGCGAGCCGTCCTCGAGTTCGATGCGTCCGGAGCCCTGGATCTGCAGGAAGAAGGCGTCGACCGGGTCGTCGACCCAGGCGATGACGTCCTCAGGATTGATCGGGCGCTTGACCACGTCGGCGCGTTCGTCATAGGGGACGAGGCGCCGTCCCTCGATCTTGCCCCGCAGGCGCAGGCCCTTGAGTTCGGGGTGCAGTCCGTCGAGGTCCACGACGATCAGGTCCTTGGGCGTCTTCAAAAGCGGCGTCTGGTAGGGGCCGTGCCGGCGGAGGCTGCCGCGCAGGAGCGGTTCGTAGTAGCCGGTCATCAGCCCGGTGTCGTCCGTGCCCGCCTTCACCTTGTAGAGGTCGAAGTTCCTCCTGAAGAAGGCTTCGGCGTCGAAGGGGACGTTCTGGTCGAGTTCGTCGCAGGGGGTCTTCCAGAGCTCGTTGTTCTTCATGCGGGTGCAGCTCTGCGAGAAGGCGGAGAGCGCGGCGGCCCAGTCGGCCGGCTCGGAGGCGGGAAGCGTCTCGAAGGCGGCCGGCTCGAAGGAGATCGTTCCCGGGGGCTCCGGGGTTTCCGGAACGCGGGTCGAGCAGGCGCACAGGGCGAGCACGCCGAGCACGCACGCGCGCTTGAGCAGTGCGACGGGTCTGGAGGGGGTCGGTTGATTGGTCACGTGGTTTGTCCGTTCTGGCGGTGGAAGGTCCCCGCGGGGTCTCCGGAGCATCCCCGGACGGCGTTGAAACGGGGTCCGAAGTCCGTGCGGGTGCGGCTCTTTGCGGTAGTATTGAGCCATTCGATGGCAAGCATACCATCTAGGTTCGACAACACTCAACGCTAAGGAAGTTCAAATGCAAGCATGTCGCATCGCTCCGTCCATCCTCTCCGCCGACTTCGCCCGACTCGGGCAGGAAGTCGCCGACGTGGTGGAGGCCGGCGCCGACTGGATTCATTTCGACGTCATGGACAACCACTACGTGCCCAACCTGACGGTCGGGCCGCTCGTCCTCAAGGCCATCCGCCCCTACACGACCGCACCGATCGACGTGCACCTCATGGTCGAGCCGGTTGACGCGCTCATTCCGAGCTTCGCCGATGCGGGCGCCGACATCATCACCTTCCATTGCGAGGCCTCCCGCCACATCGACAGGACCCTCCAGCTGATCCGCGACAAGGGCTGCAAGGCCGGCCTGGTCTTCAACCCCGCCACGCCGCTCTCCTATCTGGACTACGTCATGGACAAGATCGACCTCGTCCTTCTCATGAGCGTCAATCCTGGCTTCGGCGGCCAGAGCTTCATCGAGTCCACCCTCGCGAAGGTCGCTGCCGTGAAGGAGCGTTTCGACCGCTACCACGCTGAAACCGGCCGCCGCATCATGATCGAGGTCGACGGCGGCATCAAGCCCGCCAACATCGCCCGCGTGGCCGCCGCCGGTGCGGACACGTTCGTCGCAGGCTCCGCCATCTTCGGCGCCGGCGACAAGGCGGGCTACCGCGACGTCATCGCCACGATGCGCCGCGAAGTCGCCTCCCTCTGACGGACGCGCCCCCGGACGCCGGGGGCCGCCCCCGTCCATCCACCTCATTCAACCGCCTCATCCGGAGTGCACACCCATGTCATTGGTTCCCGACATCAAGGCCGTCCTGTTCGATTTGGACGGCACCCTCGTTGACTCATTGCCCGAAATCCACCACGGTCTCGTCGAGCTCGCCCGCGAAATGGGCTGGCCCGAACCGGGGATGGAGGACTCCGCCGCGATGATCGGCCGGGGTGCGCGCGTCCTGGTGGAACGCTACATGGCCTTCGCCCACCGCACGGGCGACGTCGACGAACTGCTCTCCAAGCTGATCGGGCACTGGGCCCGTTCGGGCGGAAGGAACATCGGTTTCTATCCCGGCGTCCTCGACGGAATCCGTGAACTCAGGCGAAACGGCGTGAAGACGGCGCTCGTGACCAACAAGTACCGCGACCTCACGCTCGACTTCCTCAAGGAACACGGCATCGAGGACCTCTTCGACACCGTCGTCGCCGGCGACGACTGCGAGAATCCCAAGCCCGCCCGCGACATGCTCGACCGTGCCCTCTCTGAACTCGGCGTGGACCGCTTCCATGCCGTGATGGTCGGCGACTCCCGCAACGACGCGCTTGCCGCCCGCGCGGCCGGCGTCAACGCCGTGTTGGTCGAGACCGGCTACAACGAAGGCGTGAACATCCGCGACTGGGCCCGCGAGGCGGGTTTCAACGTGGTCCACACCAACGCCAGGAAGGTCTGCGACCTCATCAACCAGGGGGCGCTGTGATGAAGGCGCATTGTCTGGCCGCGTTCATGGCGGGCGCTTTTCTCATGGGAGGCGCCTGCGCCCAGGACTTCCCCTCCGAGGAACAGCTCGCACTCTGCTACAAGGAGGCCGGCAACGACCAGAATGCGGTCAAGAAGTGCCTCGACACCGAACTCGCGGCCGTCCAGGCCGAATACAAAGAGGTCGGCGACCGCGTCATGGTCGAGGTGAAGCGCCGCGACAAAGGGGCCGGGAACCGGGATGCCTGGAGGAAGGCGATCGCCGCCCAGCAGAACTATGAGAATTACGTGAAGAACGAGTGCGCCGTGGCGCGTCTCATGGAGAAGGGGTCCCGCGTGAAGCTCGACAACGCCGTGACGGCCTGCCGCATCGGTCTGTACAGGACCCGCACGCAGATGCTTGAGAACCGTTATCTCCGTGGAGGCGATTGACATGGACACGCTGTTCGAGAGCGAACGTCCCGACTGGACGCCGCCCCGCTCGCCCGAGTGGAGGAGGATGGTCGAGGAGTTCTGTTCCTCGCCCGAGGGCCTCGGACTCATGGTCAGGCTCGAGCAGGACATCGCCTCCGGCGCGAAGGTGTTCCCGCCCACGCCGTACCGTGCGTTCGAACTCACCCCTTATGAAGACGTCAAGGTGGTGATCATCGGACAGGATCCTTATCACGGTGACGGACAGGCTCACGGTCTGGCCTTTTCGGTCAATCCGGGCGTGAAGGTGCCGCCCTCCCTGAGGAACATCTGGAAGGAGCTTCTTCTCGAGGGATTGGTGACGGGACGCACGCCGTCTTCGGGCTCGCTCGTCGGCTGGGCATCCCAGGGGGTGCTGCTGATGAACGCCGTGCTCACGGTGAGGGCGCATGAACCCGCCTCGCACAAGGCCTGGGGTTGGGCGAGGCTCACCGATGAAGTGATCAGGCGCCTCAATGAAAGGGAACGCCCGATGGTCTTCATGCTCTGGGGCAAGTTCGCCCAGGCGAAGCGCACTCTGATCAACACTGAAAAGCACCTCGTGCTCGAGGCGAACCATCCCTCTCCGCTCTCGGCGACGAGGGGCCCCATCCCATTTATAGGGTGCGGGCATTTCCAAAAGGCCAATGATTGGTTAGAATGCCACTCCTTCGTTCCCGTCGACTGGTCTTTCTGATCCGTCTGCAGGATGAAGGGGCCGGCAGGACCGCCCGGTGGCTTCCAATGGAAGCCCCAGGCTTGGAAACGCCGGGGCGCTACAGGATAACGTGAACAGGGTATTTCCCAAACACGAAAAATTCTGCATAATACGCCTTCTGTTCACGACGCAACGCGTTGTTGAACGAACCAAAGAGTTTGAAAAAGAATTTGACAAACGTTCGATTCTTTGTTAAACTTAAAAAATTCGCTTCTCACGAAGCGCTGTTCTTTAAAAAATTGATTTCAACGAAACCAATAAGTGTGAACATCGGTTGAA
>CAJMRV010000042.1 GCA_905215795.1 uncultured bacterium
CCCCCTGCGCCGGCGCTCCCTTTGAAAAACTCGGCACAATGAACTCCGACCATCTCGATCAACAGGTCACGGACACCTTCCAGAAACTCAACGCGCCCCACCAGAAGCGCACGATGTCCCGCTTCGGGATCTACATCTCGTGGGCCTCGCTGCTCCTGCTCGCGGGCTGCCTCGTGCTCGTGGCCATCTACATCAACGAACTCGACCAGAGGGCCGAGCAGATCCGCCTGCACCAGTCGGTCACCCAGGTCGCCAAGACGGTCGAGACGCGTCTGACCCGGACGGTCGAACTCCTCAAAAAGGCGAGCGTGCGCCTGATCCACATCCCGAGCGTGCAGACGAGCCTCTCGAGCGTCGAGCTCGCCGCCGCGGGCGTGATGCACGAGCGCCGCGAAATCATCGAGATGTCGATCGTCGACAAGAACGACGAGGTGACCCGCCACTGGGTGAGTCCCTCGAACAACTCGATCGTCACCCGCCACGTGGGCGACAAGATCACCGACCCCGAACTGCGCCAGGCCGTCGCCAAGGTGATGCGCGGGGACACCTTCTACATCTCCGCCCCGTTCACGATCGACCACAAGCCCTTCGCGTTCGTCAACGTCATCGTCCCGACGATGGCCGGCAACCAGGTCGTCCTCGCCCGCATCAACCTCACGCGGATGATCAACGAGACGGCCGACTACACGGACAACGCCAGCTACGTCTTCTACATCGAACGCGACGGCGAGCCGCTCATCGACCGCGGCGCCATGGCCGACAAGTTCCAGGCCCAGGCCCTCAAGAGCGCCGTGCGCATCACGGCCTTCAACAGCCCGACCTTCCGCCTGGTGGGCCTGAGCTACCGCCACAACCTCTTCAACACGAGCAACGCGAGCCTCTGGACGATGGCCGGGCTCGCCTTCCTCCTGATCGCGGCCCTCTTCCTGCTCATCTACTACCAGCGCCAGCAGCACCGCGCCCACCAGCGCCTCTCGGCGGAGTACGCCCTGCGCGTGGCGATCAGCGAGTCCGCGATGGCGGGCCTCCGTGTGACCGACCGCAACGGCCGGATCCTCTTCGTGAATGAAACGTTCACTCGCCTCGTCGGCTACAGCACCTCCGAGTTGATCGGCCGCTCGATGCCCTACCCCTACTGGGACGACTCCGTGACGGCCATGAAGGAGAGCGTGCTCTCGCATCCCAACGAGCCCCTCCAGCAGTCGCTCGAGATCCGTGTCCGCCGCAAGGACGGCCTCGTCTTCGACGCCCAGATCAACGTCTCGCCGCTCCTCAATGAGAACAAGCGCCTGATCGGCTGGGTGGGCGAACTCTACGACATCACCGAGCAGAAGCGCGCCCGCGAACGGATGCGCGCCGCCCACGAGCGCTTCACGCGCGTCGTGCAGTCGATGAACTCGGCGATCTGCGTGGTGCGCCGCGTCGACGGCGTCGCCACGATCCTCTTCAACAACGCCCCGTACGAACAACTCCTCGGCCGCAACGCCAACGGCGCGGAACGCCTCATCGACCTCGTCAAGGCCATCCCGCGCACGATCAGCCGCGAGGGGATCTTCGACGAGGTGACCCAGCGCTGGTTCGACGCCCGCATGCAGACGATCACCTGGACGGACGACCAGCCCGCCCAGATGCTCATCGCCACGGACATCACCGGCCAGCGCGAAACCGAGCTCGCCCTGGAGGCCCAGCTCAGGCGCAGCGAAACCACGCAGCGCCTCGTGACCATGGGCGAGATGGCCAGCTCGCTCGCCCACGAGCTCAACCAGCCGCTCGCCGCGATCTCCAACTACGCCTCCGGCGCCGAGTTCATGCTCACCGCCGGGAAGCTCTCCACGGAGAGCACCGTCGAGGCGCTCACGAAGATCAACAAGCAGGCCAAGCGCGCCGCGCTCATCATCAAGCGGATCCGCGGATTCGCCAAGAGGAGCGACCCCCAGCTCATGCCCATCCGTGCGGAGACGGTCGTGAGCGAAACCATGGAGCTCGCGCAGATCCAGGCCGCCAAGCTCCGTTCGGAGATCCACATCGACATGCCCGAAGAGCTCCCGACGATCCGGGGCGACGCGGTCATGCTCGAACAGCTTCTCCTGAACATCCTCAAGAACGCCATGGAGGCCTCCAAGAAGGAAAACCACACCAAGAGCCACGTCGAGCTCACCGTCAAGGAGAGCGAGGACGGGGAGTTCGTGCTGTTCTCGATCCAGGACCACGGTCCCGGGATCTCCGACGAGAACAAGACGCGCCTGTTCGACGCCTTCTTCTCCACCAAGGACGAAGGCATGGGCATGGGCCTCAACATCTGCCGCTCGATCGTCGAGCTGCATCAGGGCCGCATCCGCATCACGGACACCCCGGGCGGCGGCGCGACGTTCACGTTCAGCGTCCCCGTCTGCCGCGGAGAAGTTTCTCCGACGTGACTTGATTTCCTGTTGTAAAATTAACCACACCCCTCATGGAGAGAGAACTAATGTCAGACTTAACTATGGATACTCCCGAAACCCTCGGCACCGTATACGTCGTCGACGACGACGAAGCGGTCCGCGACTCGCTGAAGTGGCTTCTCGAAGCCAATGACTACCGCGTCGAGATCTACGACAGCGGCGAGAGCTTCATCGCCAACTTCGACCAGAACGCCATCGCCATCCTCGTGCTCGACGTGCGCATGGACGGCATGAGCGGCCTCGAGGTTCAGGAACACCTCCTCAAGCGTGAAGCGGACATTCCCATCATCTTCATCACCGGCCACGGCGACGTCAGCATGGCCGTCAACGCCCTCAAGCGCGGCGCCGTCGACTTCATCGAAAAGCCCTTCGAACAGGCCGCCCTCAAGCAGCTCGTCGAGACGATGCTCCGCACCGCCCGCGAACGCCGCATGGAGAAGGAGCGCCGCACGCTCAACCAGTCCCTGATCGACAAGCTCACCCCGCGTGAACAGCAGGTTCTCGAACGCATCGTGAGCGGCCGCCTCAACAAGCAGATCGCCGACGACCTCGGCATCTCGATCAAGACCGTCGAAGCGCACCGCGCCTCGATCATGGACAAGACCAATTCGGGCACCGTCGCCGACCTCATGCGCGTCGTGATGGACACCAACGCCATCGACCCGAAGAAGAAGTAAGCTTCCCCAGGAAGAAGACCTCTTTCCCCGAAGCCCCGGTTTCAAGCCGAACCGGGGCTCGATTTCTTTTGAAAGGACACGAAAACATGACCGCCAACCTCATCGACGGGAAAGCCCTGTCCCAATCGATCCTCGAGGGACTGCGCGAACGCGCCGCCCGTCTCGCCGAAACCGCCCACCAGCCCGCCCTCGCCGTCGTCCTCGTCGGCGAAGACCCCGCCAGCAAAGTCTACGTGCGCAACAAGGTGCGCGCCTGCGAGAAGGTCGGGATCCGCTCCGTCGAGCACCGCCTCGGCGCCGACACGACCGAGGAGGAGCTCCTCGGCCTGATCGACCGTCTCAACGCCGACCCGCTGATCGACGGCATCCTCGTGCAGCTCCCGCTCCCGCCGCACCTCTCCTCGAGCCTCGTGATCGACGCGATCGCCCCTGAAAAGGACGTCGACGGCTTCCACGTGGCGAGCGCCGGGGCGCTCCTCACCGGACGCCCGGGCTTCCTCCCGTGCACGCCCTACGGCGTCATGAAGCTGCTCGAAGCAGCCGGGTGCGACCCCGAAGGCAAGCACGCCGTCGTCGTGGGCCGCTCCAACATCGTCGGCAAGCCCCAGGCGCTCCTCCTCCTTGAGAAGAACGCCACAGTGACGATCGCCCACAGCCGCACGCCCGACCTCGCCGAAGTGACCCGCCGCGCCGACATCATCGTCATGGCCGTGGGCCGCGCGAAGATGCTCAAGGGCGACATGGTCAAGCCCGGCGCCGTCGTGATCGACGTGGGCATGAACCGCGACGAGGAGGGCCGCCTCTGCGGCGACGTCGAACGCGAATCGGTCGAGGCCGTCGCCGGCGCCCTCACGCCCGTTCCGGGCGGCGTGGGGCCGATGACGATCGCCATGCTCATGACCAACACGATCGAGGCGCTCGAGCGCCGCGTGGCCGCCGGCCGCGCCTGACGCTTCGTCACGATTGTCCCGGCGGCGGAGTCCGCCGGGGAACGGGGAGTGGTTTAAGATAAGAACCATTCCCCTTTTTTGAACCCGATTCCTGAGGAACCAAATGTCTGAAAACCCACTTCTGAGCATCACCGACCTCGTCGACTACGCGGCCATCCGCCCCGAACACGTCGAGCCCGCCGTCAAGGAGCTCCTCGGAAACGCCTCCGCGACGCTCGAGACCGTCACGGCGGAGGACGTCCCCGCCACCTGGGAGGCCGTCCTCGAACCGCTCGAGGAGAGCCAGGAGAAGCTCGGCCGCGCCTGGGGCGCCGTGACCCACCTGCAGAGCGTCGTCGACACGCCCGCGCTGCGCGACGCCGTCAACGGCATGCTCCCCGCCGTGGCCTCCTTCTCGATCGACATGAGCCAAAACATCCCGCTCATGAAGAAGATCCGCGCGATTCGCGAGGGCGGGGCCTATGAGGGCCTCTCCCCGGTGCGCCGCCGCCTGATCGACCGCGAACTGCGCGACTTCCACCTCGCCGGCGCCGACCTCCCGGAGGAGAAGCGCGCCCGCGTCAAGGAGATCGGTGAGAAGCTCGCCCAACTGAGCCAGTCCTTCAGCGAACACCTCCTCGACGCCACCAACGGCTGGTCCCTCACGGTGCGCGACCGCTACCGCCTGCGCGGCCTCCCCGAGAACGACCTCGCCTTCCTCGCCTCCGCCGCCGAAGCCGCCGGCGAGAAGGGCTGGAGGATCACGCTGCACTATCCCTCCTACCTCCCCGTGATGAAGTACGCCGAGGACCGTGAGCTGCGCCGCGAGGTGCACCACGCCTTCGCGACCCGCGCCTCCGACCTCACTGATCCGAAGTGGGACAACACTCCGCTCATGGACGAGATCCTCGCGCTTCGCGCCGAAGAAGCCGCACTCCTCGGCTTCAGGAACTACGGCGAGGAGTCCCTCGCCACGAAGATGGCCGACACCCCCGAGGAGGTCTGCGCCTTCCTGCGTGAACTCGCCGCGAAGGCCCGTCCGTTCGCGCTCCGGGACAAGGCCGACCTCGAGGCGTTCGCCGCCTCCGAACTCGGCATCGAGAAGCTCGAGCCCTGGGACATCGCCTGGGCCTCCGAGAAACTCCGCCGCGCCCGCTACGACTACAGCGACAGCGAGGTGCGTGAGTACTTCACCGAACCCACCGTCTTCAAGGGGCTCTTCAACCTCGCGGGCGCCCTCTACGGGATCGAGATCCGTCCGGCCGAGGCGAGCGTCTGGCACCCCGACGTCAAGTACTTCGAAGTGCTCCGCAACGGCGAAGTCATCGCCTCCTTCTACGCCGACCTCTACGCCCGAGAAGGCAAGCGCCAGGGCGCCTGGATGAACGACGACCGCACGAGGAAGCTCGTCGACGGGCGCATCGTCACCCCGACGGCGTTCCTCGTCTGCAACTTCGCCCACGGCGTCGACGGCGAGGCGGCCACGCTCACCCACGACGACGTCACGACGCTCTTCCACGAGTTCGGACACTGCCTGCACCACCTGCTCACCGAACAGGTCGAGCCGGGCGTGGCCGGGATCAACGGCGTGGAATGGGACGCCGTGGAGCTGCCCAGCCAGTTCATGGAGAACTTCGCCTGGGAGTGGGAGGTCGTCGAGAAGATCTCCGCCCACAAGAAGACGGGCGAACCGCTCCCGCGCGCGCTCTTCGACAAGATGCTCGCCGCGAAGAACTTCCAGAGCGGCCTCTTCTGCCTGCGCCAGATCGAATTCGGCCTCTTCGACATGCTCATCCACACGACGCCCTCGCCCGACGTCATGGGGATCCTCAAGAACGTGCGCGACGAAATCGCCGTCTGGGAACCCGCCCCCTACAACCGCTTCCCGCAGAGCTTCTCGCACATCTTCGCGGGGGGCTACGCCGCCGGCTACTACAGCTACAAGTGGGCCGAAGTGCTCTCCTCGGACGCCTTCGCCGCCTTCGAGGAGACCGGCGTGACGAACCCCGAGACGGGCCGCCGTTTCTTGAAGGAGATCCTCGGACGCGGTTCGAGCCGCGACGCCATGGACAACTTCGTCGCGTTCCGTGGCCGCCGCCCGACGCTCGACGCGCTCCTGCGCCACTCGGGCATGACCGAGCAGAAGTGATCGTCGACGACGACCGCACGCCCTGAAGACACGGCCGCGCCCCCTCGGGAGCGCGGCCGCGTTCGTTCATGTCCGGGCGATGACCTTGCCCCTATAATGGGAAAATCCCAACGACCAGATCTGAAAGGAAAAAAACCGTGTCCACCATCACCCTCGCCTCCTGGAACGTGAACTCGCTCCGCGTCCGCCTGCCCCAGGTCCTCGACTGGCTCGCCTCGAGCCGCACCGACGCCCTCGTGATCCAGGAGACCAAGCTCACCGACGACCAGTTCCCGCGGGCGGCCTTCGAGGAGGCGGGCATGCACGTCCTCTTCACGGGACAGAAGACCTACAACGGCGTCGCGCTCGTCGCCAGGAAGGAGAGCTTCCGCCGCATCGAGCCGCTCGCCCTGAACCTGCCCGGGTATCCCGACGAACAAAAGCGCCTCGTCGAAGCGCGCCTTGAAACCCCGTCGGGGGCATCCCTCGTCTTCACGGGCGTCTACGTGCCCAACGGGAGCGAACCCGGGACCCAGAAATACCTCTACAAGCTCGACTGGCTCGCCGCACTGGAAAGGCATCTAACGGACCGCCTCTCTGAAAACCCGAACCTCGTCATCGGCGGCGACTTCAACATCGCCCCCGCCGACATCGACTGTTGGAACCCCAAGCTCTTCGAGGGAGCCATCCTTGCGAGCGCCCCGGAGCGGCTGGCCTTCTCCCGTTTGCTCTCGCTCGGCCTCGTCGACAGCTTCCGCACCCTCAACCCCGGGAAAAACGACTTCTCCTGGTGGGACTACAGGAACCGCGCCTTCGACGCCAACGAAGGGGTGAGGATCGACCACCTCCTCGTCTCCCAAGCACTCGCCGACTCGATGAAGTCGGCGGCGGTGGACCGTCTCCCGAGGGCGAACAAGCAGCCCTCGGACCACGCCCCCGTCACACTCACCCTGGAGCTCTGAAGAAGGAGACCCGACGATGGCCCAGTTCTTCACCGCCTACCCCTACATCCCCGCCGCCGAACCCGATTCGATACTGAAGGTGTTCCGCCGCTACGGGCGCGAGCGGGTGTTCAAGAAGGGCGAGGTGCTCAAGCCCGCCCACGAGAGCGGGCTCCTCTTCCTCGTCGAGGAAGGCGTCTGCGCCTACGTCCAGCTCGCGGAGACGCAGTCGGTGATCCCCTTCCTGCTCCTTCCCGGGCGCACTCTCGGTGACATCTCGCTTCTGGCGGGGTCCCACTACAAGATGGAATGGCGGGCGCTCTCGGACGGACGCCTCCTCGTCGTGCCGCCCACGGTGCTCACGCACGTCGTCCTGAGCGACCACCAGCTCACGCTTGAGAAGATCAAACACATCATCTCCAAGGAGGAGGCCGCCCTCGAGGCGAAGGACGCCAACATGACGCTCCCCTCGGAGATGCGCCTGCGCCTCCTGATCATGGGTCTCCTCCTCGCGACGGACACGTACCGCGGCGAATGGATGGTGCTCCCCCACCGCCTCAACGCCGAAACGCTCGGCATGGTGGTGAGCCTCAACAGGACGAACGTCACGCGGCAGATCAGCGAATGGCGGCAGAAGGGACTCGCCCAGCGCGAGGGAGCCGACCTGCTCGTGCACAAGTCGCTTTTCAAGGGACTCGAGGACTGGCGAAAAAATCCCGACGATTCCGACGTCTGAATCACGGAATCCCTATAAAATCGAGCTCCCTGATTTTCATGAAAAGAGGTACGCCGACATGCGCATCCCCCTCACTCTCCGAACCCTTCCGGCCGTCGCGGCCGCCTTCGCCGCCCTCCTGACGGTCTCCGCCCCGGCCAGCGCCGTGGTCGTCCCCGAGGTCTGCGCGGCCTGCCGTCACGTCCTCCACCACGATCCGTTCATGCGCTGCCTCGACGAATGCCTCAACGGAGGACGCGGCTACGAGAACGGCTACAACAACGGCGCCGCCGCGCTCAGGGAGGCCAGGTGGGCGGGCTGGAGCTTCGCCAAGAACAACGCCTATGCAAGCAAGTCCTCGCAGACCCCGTACGTCGACCCGTTCGACCGTGAGACCTACGCCACGATCACACTGAGTCCGCACCACGGCGCCCCCGGGCTCCGCCTGCAGATCGGCTCGCTCTCCTTCCCGATCATGGACGCCTCGGTGACGTTCCGCGTGGACGACCGCAACGCCCTGACGATCAAGGCCGACAAATGGTCCGACAGCCGCACGTTCTGGACCTCCGACAAGAACCTTCTCGCCCAGCTCCGTACGGGACGCACCCTCAAGGCGACCGTGACGCCCTTCGGCGAAGGCCCGATCAACTTCACGTTCGACCTCTCGGGCACCCGCGACGCGATGGACGTCATCTGGCCCTGATCCGGCACGAGCCTGTACAATCCATGCTTGAAAAAAGCCCGCCGCATCTTCCTGAATGGTGCGGCGGGCTCACTCTTTCCTCCCCCACATACGATCCGATTGAACGCAGTTCCATGAACATCCAGACCCTTGAACAAAAACTCGCCTCCCTCGGTGCGAAACCCGCCCACGTCCGCCGCATCTGGCGTGCGTGGCTCGGACGAACCGACCGGACCGGGCTCGAAAACGGCACCCCGAGGCTGCCCAAGGACGTGCTTGGATTCCTTCCGGAACTCTGGGACATCCTCGAGAAGGCCGCCTCGATCCACTCACGGCACCCAGGATGGGACAAGGAGAGCGAACGCCTCCTCATCACCCTTTCCGACGGAAAGACGATCGAGTCGGTCCTTCTTCCGCGTCAAGGCGTCTGCGTCTCCTCACAGCTCGGCTGCGCCGTCGGATGCCGCTTCTGCATGACGGGCCGGGGCGGACTCCTCCGGCAACTCACCGACCTCGAGATCGTGGCCCAGGTGGCCGTCGCGCGCGCCCTGCGTCCCGACACCAGGAAGGTGGTCTTCATGGGCATGGGTGAGCCCTCGCACAACCGCGAGGCCGTCCTCAACGCCGTGGACTTCCTCGCCCGGTACGGCGAATTCGGCCACAAGAACCTGGTCGTCTCGACCGTCGGGGACAAACGCCTGTTCGCAGCGCTCGAAGAGCGCACCATCCGCCCCGCACTCGCGATCTCCCTGCACTCCGTGCGGCACGACACGAGGAGGATGCTCCTGCCGAAGGCCGCCCCCCTGGAAATCAGCGACATCATCTCGTTCGCAGGCCACTGGGCCGAACTCTCGGGCTACCCGGTGCAGTATGAGTGGACGTTGGTGAAGGGCGTCAACGACTCCGTCGAGGAGATCGACGAACTGGCCTCCCAGATCAAAGGGCAGTACGCCATGGTGAACTTCATCCCGGTCAACGCCGTGGAGGGAAGCGGCTGTAAAAGGCCGGAAAGGGAGCACTGCGCGGAACTCGTCCGCCGGCTCAAGAGCCGGGGCATCGTGGCCACCCTGAGGGACTCCGCCGCCCAGGAGGTCGACGGCGGATGCGGTCAGCTCCGCGCCCGGGAAGTCGGGCTCGACGGCTGAGCACTCCTTCCGAAGCAATCCATCAACGCCTTCCCGAGCAAATCGAGGAAGGCGTTGTTCGTTTGACGGGACGGCACGGGAACCCCCAGGAGCAACGCATGCTCCCGACGCTGAAGAACCGTCCCGAGGCGATGATCGAGCAGACGCCGGCTCCGCCCCACGGCGGGACGCCAGAACGGCGCCCCGGCTTCCGATTCGATTTCATAAAAAGCCTGCCAGGCATTCGAAGACACGAGGACCAACACGTCGGGGTCGTCCTCCCCGAGCATGCCGAGCAGTTCGTCCGCGGCCGCCTTCAACTGCGGAATGCGCTGCGGACCATGGGGCTCCCCGTCCCATGCTTGCGGCCAGGCCGCCGTTTTCACGCGGCAGACCTGCTCGGTGAGACCCGCGCAGGAAAACCATCCCAGGAGCTCCCGGACCTTCTCTTCACGGGAGAGGACGTCCGGCGGGAACACGAAGAGCGCCGAAGGCTTTCCGCGGGAGCCTCCCGCCAGCGTACGCCTTTTGGCAGGACGCCTAGGCATCGATGTCGAACTCCTTGATCTTGCGTGTGATCGTGTTCCGTCCGAGCCCGAGCCGTTCGGCCGTGTCCTGACGGGAGCCGTTGAAATGGAGGAGCGCGGTTTCAAGGACCGTCTTCTCAAAGAGGGCGTGGTACTCCGCCCAGAGTCCCGTGTCCCCTTCCTCAAGCGAACGCTTCACGTCCGAGGCGAGGATCGCATCCCATTCGGCCCCGCCGCCGGGAGCCTGGGATCTCGATGCGAGCGTCTCGAAGACGTCGGGCGGCAGGTCCTTTTCGGTGACGTGGGCGC
>CAJMRV010000043.1 GCA_905215795.1 uncultured bacterium
ACTTAGACTAACTTTTGAGGGAAGTCACGCTTACACAAAATTTCTTACAGTCCCTTTTGTTGAGCTTCCTGAGCGTTTTCAGCGCCAAATTCAGGTCTTGGCAGATACTCATCTCGCAAACGACGACTTCCCTCGTGCACAAGTCGATGACAGGCGATACATACAGCCAGCCCTCCTTGACGGGTATGTACGTCACGTCGGTCACAAAAGCCGTTCTTGGTTTCGGCTGCTCAAACTTTCGATCCAGTACGTTCTCCAAAACAGTGCCGTCCGAAAGTTGTCCCTTCTTGCAGTGGACTCGATAGGTACAAGCGCGTCTCACCACAGCCTGACAGCCGATTTCCCGCATTACGCGAGCGACTTGATTGTGTCCAGGCTTGCGTTCATGTCCGTCCTCCTTGAGGGCGGCAGTCATCCTCAGGATTCCGTATCGTCCGTCATGAGCCGCTTGGATACGCTTGATGCGATCGCCGAGCTCCTGATCTTTTCGCACTCTCGATCCAGACTGTCCAAGACGTCGATAATAGGAGCACCTTGCAACTTTAAAAACATCGCAGGACTTGGTAAGGGGTAGCCCCGCTTGATGTGACCGAGTAACCGCTTCGTCAAAAAGGACAACTTTTTTTTTGAGCCCTCTGTTCCGCCAAGATTGTTGTCGATTGATTCAAGAAGACTTCTGAAAGCAATCTGTTGTTGACGAATCATTTTGTGAGAAGCCTCAAGATCCATGGGCAATTCAGCGTCGGGATCCATGAGAGCGGATTTAATTTTTCGATTGGGCATGGCCTTGTCCTGTGTCGCAACACGGTGTCTGAGGGAAGGATGGCCATAGTTTGCCATATTCAAAACATACTGCCTAACCGAAGAGGGGCTGACGCCCCACGTCTTGGCCACAACGTGATATGACTTAAATTCCAAATAGTCTTTAACGATTTCGATGCGTTCCGCCATGGAGGTTTTTCTTCTCCAAGAGGGATCAAGCCATCTTAGGTCGTTTATGTCAAACAAGCTCATCCAACGCCATACGACCATTCGATCGATTCCCAACTTCTTCGCTACGCTTTCGAAGCGGAATCCTCTAGTAAAAAGCTCCAATGCTTTCTTTCGTAATTCAGCTGATGCCTTCTTTTGCTTCATAAAACTATCCCCAGAAAGTTGTCTCACTTTCTGGGGACAGTTCAGACTGCACCGCGGTTATTTTTTCATCAGGTCGTGAAGCCGCCCTCCGGGAGACACCGTCCCCGGGAAGCGTCCTCACGCTCCGGGCATCACTTGGAGGGGTTCGCCTTCCTGAAGGCCTCCTCGTCGACCGGTTCAGCCACGAGGTCGTACTCTTCGCTCCCCGTGACGCGCACGTCGATGATGTCGCCCGGCTCGTAGTGCTGGAGCGTCTCGACGTAGCACTTGCCGTCGATGTCGGGGGCGTCCGCCTTGGTGCGGGCCACCGCGAGGCCGTTCTCGTCGTCCATCTCGTCGACGATCACGCTCTGGACGGTGCCCACCTTGGCGGCGAGCTTTTCGGCGGAGATTTCCGCCTGGACGGCCATGAAGCGCGCACGACGTTCCTCACGGACTTCATCGGGGAGCGCGCCGGGGAGTTCGTTCGCCTGGGCGCCCTCAACGGGGGAGTAGGCGAAGCAGCCCACGCGGTCCAGACGGGCCTCGCGCAGGAAGTCGAGCAGGTACTCGAATTCGGCCTCGGTCTCGCCGGGGAAGCCCGCGATGAAGGTCGAGCGGATGGTGATGTCGGGGCAGACGCTCCTCCACGCGGCGATCCTCTCGAGGTTCTTCTCGGCGGAGGCGGGACGCTTCATCGCCTTCAGGACGCGCGGATGGGCGTGCTGGAACGGGACGTCGAGATAGGGGAGGATCGAGCCCTCCGCCATCAGTTCGACCACCTCGTCGACATGGGGGTACGGATAGACGTAGTGCAGACGCGTCCACAGACCCAGGCGGCCGAGTTCACGGCAGAGGTCGATGAAGCGGGTCTTCACGGGGCGTCCGTTCACGAACTGGATCGAATAGCGGCTGTCCACGCCGTAGGCGGCGGTGTCCTGGCTGATCACGAGGAGTTCCTTCACGCCCGCGGCCTTGAGGTTCTCGGCCTCGGTCACCACGCTCGCGATCGAGCGGGAGACGAGCTGGCCCCTCAGGTTCGGGATGATGCAGAAGGAGCAGTGGTGGTTGCAGCCCTCGCTCACCTTCAGGTAGGCGTAGTGCTTGGGCGTCAGACGCACACCCGCCGCGGGGACGAGCGAGTCCCAGGGGTCGTGCGGCGCCGGCAGATGGGCCTCGACCATGGCGAGGACCTCATCGGTGGAGTCCGGACCGGCCACGCCGAGCACCTTCGGGAGGCGGTTCATGACGTAGTTGGAGCCGTCGTCCTCGAAGCGTCCGCCCAGACAGCCGCAGACGATCACGCGGCCGTTCTCCCGGAGCGCCTCCGAAATCGCCTGGAGGCTCTCGGCGACGGCCTCGTCGATGAACCCGCAGGTGTTGACGATGACGAGGTCGGCGTCCCTGTAGGTCGAGCCGATGCGGTAGCCGCGGGCGCGGAGCTCCGTGACGATGCGCTCGGTGTCGACGAGGGCCTTGGGGCAGCCGAGGGAAACAAAACCAACGACGGGGATTCGGGTCGGGGTCACGCTTGTTATCTCCAGAATCAATGGGGGTGGAAATGCCGGGGCGGAGAAAGAGAAAAAACGTCCGGTTCGCCCCGGACGTTTCCCTTCTCCTGCCGATGGGGGTTGATTTTACACGCACCCCGCAGCCAGCGTGTGCCGGAGGCCGGGATTTTCACCCCGCGCCCCGCGGTCGTGATCGGGCTCACTCGGCCTTGGCGGCCTCGGGTTCGATCCAGATGAAGGCGCCGTGGCGGCCCGATTGGGCGCCGTCGCGGCGGAAGCTGTAGCAGCGCTTCGCGTCCGAGGCGGTCGAGATGTCGACGCCGTAGACGGAGTTGACGCCCACGCCGAGGTCGTGGAGGCGCTTGACGGCGAGGGCCTTCAGGTTGCAGAAGAGCTTGCCCGTCACTTCGTCGCGCTTGAACGTGCGCCCGTCGTTCTCGACAAGCGAGGGGTCGGCGGCCTTGAAGGCGTCGAACACGTCGTCGCCCACTTCGAAGTCCTCCGGACCGATGTGCGGGCCGAACCAGGCGAGGATGCCCTCGCTCTCAGGGGCGAGTTCGCGCATCTTCGCGACGGCCGCTTCCAGGACGCCCGAGGCGAGGCCGCGCCAGCCCGCGTGGGCGGTGGCCACGACGGTGCCCTCCTTGTTGGTGAGGAGCACCGGGAGGCAGTCGGCAACGAGCACCGAGCAGACGACGCCCGGACGGTCGGTCACCTCGACGTCGGCCTCGGTCACGTCGGAGACGGCCGACTCATCGGGGAGCACGAGCACGTCCGTGCCGTGGACCTGCTTCATGAAGACCGGCTCCGAGGGGAGCATGTCCCTTAAGATGGAGCGGTTCATGCGCACGCACCCGGCGTTGTCGCCGACGTGCGTGGCGAGGTTGAAGCCCATGATCCCGTCCGCATTGCCCCAGGGGCCGCTCGAGACGCCGCCGTCGCGCAGCGTGAAGAAGGCCTTCACGTTGGCGGGCGCCGCCTCCGACCACTGCGGGGTCAGGCATTCGAGTTCGGGTTTGAAGAGTTCAGCCATGGTATACCTCACGTTCAAAGACATCGACCAGCTGGTCCACGGGGCCGAAGTCCAAAGCATTCATCAATTCGATCATGTCCTCCTGGGGCGGAACGAACCATTCCATCTCCTCCCCGGTGGACGGGTGCACGAGCCCCAGGCGCGAGGCGTGGAGCGCCTGGCGGTGGAAGTCGAGCAGGTTCTCGACCTTGACCATCACGCCGGGGGCGCGCCCGCGGTAGAGCTGGTCGCCGATCAAGGGCAGGTCCTCGCCCGTCAGGTGGACGCGGATCTGGTGGGTGCGGCCCGTATCGAGGCGGCAGGCCACCCAGGAGACGGGCAGGCCGTCGATCTCGCTCCAGCCCACGGTGCGTGCGCGGGTGCGGGCCGGACGGGCCTTCACGCCGAGCGAGCCCGGGAAGCCCTTGAAGCGGATCCTCGAGTGCGGGTCGCGGGCGAGCGGGACGTCGACGATGAACTCGACGGCGGCCGTGCCCACGGTGAGCGCCCAGTACTCGCGCTTGACGGTGCGTTCCTGGAGCTGGGCGACGAGGTTCTTCTGCGCCGCGAGCGTGCGGGCGACCACCATCAGGCCGGTCGTGTCGCGGTCGAGACGGTGGACGATGCCGGCGCGCGGCACGTCGAAGAGGTCGGGGAAGCGGGCGAGAAGACCGTTCATCAGGGTGCCCGAGGGGTTGCCGGCGCCCGGGTGGACGACGAGGCCCGAGGGCTTGTTGACGACGATGATGTCGTCGTCCTCGTAGACCACCTCGAACTCGACGTCGTCCTCGGCGACGAGTTCGAACTCGTCGGCCATGCGGGGTTCCTCGAGGAGTTCGATCTCATCGCCCTCGGTGACCTTCTGACGCGTCTTCTGCGCCACCTCGCCGTTGACGAGGACGGAGCCCTCCTCGATGAGCTTCTGGAGGCTCGCACGGCTCACCTCCGGCATGAGCGCGGAGAGGACCTTGTCTAGTCGTTCTCCCCAGAACCCCTCGACGGTGAAACTTGGTAAAGTGTCACCATCGGACTCCTGACCGACGTCCTCGGACTCGGTATAATTTGAAGATAATTTTTCCCAACTCATCGTCATGAAATTCAATTTTCCTTTAAAGCGACTTGCATCGCGTGCTCTTTGCATTGCTGCGCTCACGTTGGCGACCACTTCGTGTTCCTGGCTCAGCAATCTCGACAAGGACAAGACCATGGACTGGTCGGCCCAGAAATTATACAAGGAGGCCCGTGCCGCCCTTGACGACAGCAATTGGAGCGACGCCAAGAATTATTACACCAAACTCGAGGCGAGGTATCCCTTCGGGACCTACGCCCAGCAGGCCCAGGTCGACCTGATCTACGTGTACTGGAAGGACGGTGACGCCGCCCAGGCCGTGGCCGAGGCGGACCGCTTCCTGCAGAGCTATCCGAACAACCCCAACTGCGACTACGTCCTCTACATGAAGGCGCTGTCGATCCTCAACGAGCAGAAGGGCATGTTCGCCTTCCTGAGCGCCGAGGACGCCTCCCAGCGTGACGCCGAGGCGGCACGCCGCGCCTTCGAGACGCTCAAGGCCCTCGTGGTGCGCTACCCGGAGAGCCGTTTCGCCCCCGAAGCGCGCCGCCGCATGAACGAACTCGTGATCGCGCAGGCCAAGCACGAGCTCCAGACGGCTCAATACTACTATAAGCGGCACGCCTACGTGGCCGCGATCGACCGCGCCCAGCGCGTGGTGCGCGAGTTCCAGAACACGCCGATGAGGGACGACGCGCTGTTCCTGATCCGCGACAGCTACCGCGCCCTCAAACTCGACGGCCTCGAGCACGACGTCCAGCGCATCATCGACCTGAACAAATCGAAACAGTAATGGGAATGCACTTCCGCTAGAATCGGAAGCACGTTCTCAATCGACGGGGAGTCCTCTGACAACGGAGCGCTCCCCGTTTTTTTCACCGGGCCGCGCGGCAGGGACCGCGCCCCGCACCAGACAAAAAGGACAAGCCTCATGAAAAAGCAACTCATCGCCGCGGCCGTCGTGGGCGCCATCGCCGGCGCCGGCTACCTCGGCCTCGTCCACACGGAGGGCGCCGCCTTCGACGCCGCCTTCAACGACGCCGTCGCCGACCTCGACGAACTCGCCCGCGCCAACATCTCGCCCAAGGCCTCCGTGAAGGGGGCGATCGTTGAGAAGTCGTTCTTCTCGCGGAAGGCCGAGATCACCTACGCCATGGGGAAGACGACGCTCAAGCTCCCCGTCGCCTCGAAGTTCGGCTGGGGCACCACGACGACCCTTCATCCACTCAACAATGAGGAGGTCACCAAGCTCCTCGCCGAAGAGGGCCACAAGCCGATCGAGGACACCCTCCTGATCAAAACGCCGCCCTTCTCCGACAAGATGAAGGTCCTCTGGACGATCAAGCCCTTCGACATGGAGAACGGCGACACGAAGCTCGCCTTCAACGGGTTCCGCCTCGAAGCTGACGCCTCCGGCGCCGACGGCGTCGTCGAAAAGTTCAAGTGGACGGTCTCCGACTTCCTGGTCGGCAACGGCTCCGAGAAGATCGCCTTCAAGCGCTTCTCGATGGACTCCACGGAAACCAAAATCAAGACGAAGGTCGAGGGCCTCGACATCGACCTCCCCTTCTCGGGTCTCGTCGGCGGTGCCGCGACGGTCGAATCCTCGGCCGAGCTCAAGACGGCCGGCAAGGACAAGGACAGCGACTTCCGCATGGACTTCGACGCCAAGGACATCACGATGATCAAGCAGCCCGTGCTCGACCGCTTCACGTTTGAAACGAAATGGAAGGTCGACGCCGAGGGCCTCGTGCGCGCCGCCCGCCTGATCGAGGAGGCGGAAAGCGAGAGGGCCGGCGACGAAGCGCTCGACCTCTTCATCAAGAGCATCAGGAAGATCGACGAGACGAAGGCCGTCTTCGAGACGAAGGGCGAGAAGACCACCTTCACGGCCACCGTGCCGAGCCTGCAACCCCTGCAGGTCAAGGGTGAGATGCTCCTCAATCCGAAGACCTTCGGGCACATCCCCGGGGCGGACCTCGTGATCGACCAGGCCATCCGTAACGACGGCTTCGTGAAGGCCGAGGGTGAGAAGGAGGTCTACAAGGCCGTGTTCGAAGCCGACGAGGCGACGAACTCGATCCTCCTGAACGGGAAGCCCATCTGAGCTTCTCCAACACCCTGAAGGAATCCCCCGAATCCCCTCATGAATGACGACGACGCCCCCGCATGGATCATCCTGCGGGGGCGTTCTTGATTGGGCCGGGGCCTGCCTGCCCTTCAGTTTTTCAGTGTCAAGCGTGACGTAGGTGACTGAACATCACCGTGCGGCCTCCGGCGTCGGGGACGTCCCTCCGGCATCCCCCTCGCCTTCATCCCCGCCCGAGATGGCCATCGCGAGGTGGCGACCGCGCTCCAGGTCGATGAAGGCGAGCACGATCAACGAGACGACGAAGAAGCACCCCGTCGAGAGGATCGCCAGGCGGTGGTTGCCGCCCGTCACCGCGGTGATCGCGCCGTAGGTCACGGGACCCACGACCGAGGCGGTCCAGAGCGCCATGTTCCAGAAGCTGAAGAATTCCGCCAGGCGCGACTTCGGCGCGAGGAGCGCCACCATCGTGCGTCCCGCCGACTGGCACGCGCCCATGGCGATGCCCGCGAGGTTCGCCGCCACCCAGAAGACGGGGCGCGAGGTGGCGAACCAGGCCGTCACGACCATACCGATCCAGAGCGCGAGCGTGAGGGCGAGCGTCGCCTTGTGCCCGAGGCGGTCCTGGACGTGTCCGAAGCCGAAGGCCCCGGCGGCGGCCGTGATGTTGACGATGAAGATCATGAAGAGCGTGTCCTCGACCGTGAAGCCCATCACCTCGGAGGCGTAGACCGCGGCGAGCGTGATCACGACGGAGACCCCCGACTGGAAGAAGAACCCGCAGAGACTGAGCCGTGCGAAGTCCTTGAAGTCGCGGATGTGCCGGAGCGTGCCGAGGATCTCGGCCCAGCTCGAACGGGCCGCGCCGGAGAGCGTCAACCGGGCGGCGCCCGTCTCCCGGGGGCGGGAGCGCTCCTTTAAAAAGAGGAAGAGCGGGAGCGCCGCGGCCGCATAGAGTGCTGCGGTGGACCAGAGGATCGCGTGCGGAACCGCCTCCGGGGCGCTCCGGACGATCACGAGGGCGATCCCGAGGGCGAGGAGCCCGCCGAAGTAGCCGAGCCCCCAGCCCCAGCCGGAGGCGCGTCCCATGGATTCGGGACGGGCGAGTTCGGGGAGGAAGGCCGAGCTCAGGGACTCGCCCATGTTGTAGCCCACGTTGCTGATGACGAGCATCAGGCCCGCGAAGAGCCACGTGCCTGGTCCGCTCCAGCCGAGGAGCACGGTGCCGAGAACACAGGCGAGGGTCGCCCCGAGAAGCCAGCGCTTCTTCGTCGCGCGGGCGTCGGCGAGCGAGCCCGCCATCGGCATGATCAGCATCGAGAGGAAGTTGCTCAGCCCGATGAAGAGCGTCCAGAGGAAGGTCGCGTTCTCCTCGCCCGCGGCGACGACGCTCACGAAATAGACGTTGAAGACGGCCGTGAGGACCACGGTCGTGTAACCCGAGTTGCCGAAGTCGTAGAGCGCCCAGCTCCACATCTCACGGCGTCGGACGCCGGGCCGCGCCCAGCGCGCTACATCGAACATCGGTCCTTCTCCGAGTAGCGCACCATGGTGTTGAGATGAGAGAGCACGCTCCTGGCGAGGCACCTCAGCGAGTAGCCCCCTTCGAGCACGCTCACGATGCGGCCCGAGGCGTGGCGCTCGGCGAAGTCCATGAGCCAGCGCGTGAGGCTCGCGAAATCGGCCTCACCGAGCTTGAGCTGCGCCATCTTCTCCTCGGTGTGGGCGTCGAAGCCCGCCGAAACGAGGATCAGCTCAGGGGCGAAGCGGTCGATCGCGCGGGTCCAGGCGGTCTTGACCGCCTCGAGGAGCTCGGCGCCCGTCGTCCCCGCGGGGAGCGGGAGGCGGTAGACGTTCGAGGGCTTCTCCTCGGGGAGCACGCTCGGGAAGAGCGGCCACTGGAAGAGCGAATGGAACTGCACCCCGTCGACGCCCCCGAGGATGCTCTCGGTGCCGTCGCCGTGGTGGACGTCGAAGTCGACAACGAGCACGCGGCGGATCCCGTGGACCTTCATGGCGTGGAGCGCCCCGACGGCGACGTTGTTGAAGAAGCAGAAGCCGCCGGCCTTGTCGCGCTTGGCGTGGTGTCCGGGCGGGCGGATCGCGCAGAAGGCGTTCTGGAGGCGGCTCGAGAGCACCTCGTTGACGGCCGAGACGACGGCGCCCACGCTCTTCATGGCGGCCTCGTAGGTCTTGGGACCCACGGGGGAGTCGGGTTCGGAGAAGCGCTCCAGGGCTTCTTCATCCCCTTCGCTCGCCCGCCTCAGGGCCTCGACGTAGTCGGGGTCGTGGGCGAGCAGAACGTCGGCGACGTCGGCGGGACCCGCCTCATAGCGGCGCACCCGGTCCTCGAGCCCCGTGGCGATCATCAGCTCCTCGATCTTGTCGAGGCGCTCGGGGGATTCGGGCGAGGCCATGGAACCCCCGCCGGGGGCGGCCTCCACGTCGATGAAGCCCTCGGGAGGACACGCGATCCTCGGGCCTTCGATCGCCACGCAGTCGTGGGTGAAGTACCCCGTCTTGAGCAGAGGCAGGAGCAATGGGTCATCCGTCATGTGTGTCGGTCTCTCGCGGAAAAAAGGTTCTTGTATTACAAGAAGTTTCGAAAATTGCCACGGGCATTAACCCGAAGGCGGACTTACGGGATTTCGCCTACCTTTTTCGGGCGCCCGTTGATACAATGGGTGAAATTATCGACCTCAATTGTAAGTGATTTCCGACTGACCCACGCATGCTCCCCTCTCTGATCTCCCGACTGCTACTCACCGGCTCGATGAGCGCGCTGCTTCTGGCGAGCGCTCCGGGCCACGCCGAGCACTACGACGAGCGTGCCGAAGTCCGTCAGTTCATGGAGGGCCTCTCCGAGAAGGAGGCCATCCCGCTCGACTGGCTGCTCAAGGCCGCCCGCGGCGCCTCCTATTCGGCCGTGAGCGAACGCCTCACCACGCCGAAGACCGGCCAGAGCGTCAAGATCACGCATGAGAAGAACTTCCTCAAGTACTCCAGGAGGCTCCTGAGCCCGGACCGCGTCGTGCGCGGGCTCGCCTTCGTGGAGGCCAACTCCGACGCACTCCTCGCCATGCAGGAGCGCTGGGGCGTCTCCCCGTTCGTCGTGGCCGCCATCATCGGCATCGAAACGAACTACGGACGCACGATGGGCCGCTCCCGCGAGCTCGACGTCCTGATGACGCTCTCGTTCGACTACACCCGCCGCGCCGCCTTCTACAAACGCGAGCTCTCCGCCTACCTCAAGTACTGCTGGGCCCAGGGGATCGACCCGATGGACTACCGCGGCAGCTACGCGGGCGCCCTCGGCCTCGGGCAGTTCATGCCCACGTCGGCCTTGACCTACGGCACCGACGGCGACGGAGACGGGAAAATCGACCTCGTCGACAACCCCGCCGACGCGATCGCGTCCGTGGCGAACTTCCTCAAGGGCCACGGCTGGAAGGCCGACACCCCGGCCCTGCTTAGGATCAAGTCCGGCGACGAGGTGATGAAGAAGAACCTCGACGGGGGGATCAAGACCCACACCCGCATCTCCGCCCTCCAGAAGGAAGGCGTCGAGATGCTTGAAGTGGAGGCCGTCGACTCCGACGAGCCCGTCCTCATCGTGGACATCCCCTGGAAGAATTCCGACAAGAAGGAGACGACCTGGTACCTCGGA